>JAEUSC010000013.1 GCA_016789035.1 Candidatus Omnitrophota bacterium | reverse complement strand
AAGCGTTCTTTGGAGCTGCCACCCGAAAATTATTTATGGACCGAAATTTTAGGTCGCAGAATCTATTATTCGCTGGATACATTTTTCCAGGCGAATCTTTATATTTTGCCGTCCTTTATTGAACGCTTGCGGGCATTGGATATTTGGGGTAAGAATTCCGTCTTCTTTGATCTCTATGGAGGCGTGGGGTTATTCGGACTGTGTGTTTATGATTTGGTCGATAAAGTTGTTTTGATTGAAGCGGTTCCTGCGTCTTTAAAATTGGCTAAATACAATGCGGCTTATCATCAATTGTCGCAGTTCATTATTGAAGAGGGGCGTGTGGAGGATATTCTTCCAGGTAAGCTTGCTTTGATGACCCAGACAAATAATATTGTGATGGTTGATCCTCCGCGCGCGGGCTTAAGCCCCCAAACGGTCGAGATGTTAAATGGTGTTTCCAATACAAACTATTTGATTTATCTTTCGTGTAATCCTCAGTCTTTGGTCGAAAATTGTTGGAGCCTCAAGGACCGCTGGGAAATTCACAAGATCCTTCCTGTAGACTTTTTTCCTCGAACACAGCACTTGGAAACGCTTGTTATTCTTCGCAGTAAGACTTAGAGGTTAGTCACGATCCAGTCGCCAAATAATGGCTGGGAAGGTTGCCATCACCAGAATCGCCACGGCAATTAATAAAAAAATGCTATGGATTGATGTTCCGTTTTCCAGGGCGACCGCAATCGGTAGTGGACCCAGCGCGGTTAATCCATTGCGAATGGTTCCTATAAAGCCCTTGATGCTGCCGATATGTTTGGCGCCATAAAAATACGGCCAAACAACATTCATGATGGGCGTACTCATACCTAAGGCGCCTCCAAGAATGGCAAAATATACAAACATAAACCACACAGGTCCGCTGGCCCCGGCCACAAATGTTCCCGCTGCAATCAAAATAATCACCACTGTAAATGGCATCAAAGGACCGTAACGGTCTACAACTGGACCAATGGCGATCGAGAAAAATGCTTTTGAGATGGCATAGACAGCCAGACCTGTGGGTGCCAGAACAATCGGCCAGTGATGACTTTTAAACAGAGCGGCTTGATGAAAAAGAAGCGCAGTCATAACCATCGGAGGGACGCAGGAGGCAGTAATCAGGATGTAAAATTTGACATCTTTGATGCATTGGCCCAGCGTCCAATCCTTTCGCGTCTTGAGCTTACGGCGGCTGCCGGTGCCGGGCAAAAGTTGTGGCAATAGTTCGCTTTCCCCCGGCAGAAAATGACCTTCCTTAATTTTGGCTTTATGAATGAGCCACCATTGCAGGGGAAGCATAAGAACCAGATTGCTAAGACCAAAGACCATATAGCTTGTTCTCCAGTCAGAAATATGCAGCAGCAAAAGCGCGATTGATGGATAAATCAGTTCGGAGAAGGGAAAGCCCAGGGTGATAATGCCCATGGCTTTACCGCGGTTTTTTTCAAACTGTTTAATAATCAGGGTGCTCGCGGTCAATCCGAATACGCCTTGGCCCATGAGTCGGAGTAGAAAAAAACCGATGAAGAGAGTTGTGAGTGAAGTCGCACCCGCCAGCAAAAAACAGCCAAACGCCATTAACACGGCGTTGGCCAGAATGATTTTGTACGTCGGGTGTTTATCGATCAAACGGCCGGCAGGATTCAGCAGTAAGGATGCTGCCAGCGTGGCCATCGAATACAGCCCGGCAAAACCGCTTTGAGAGGCATGAATGCTTTCAAAGATCGGCTGAACAAACAGGGAAATCAGAAATGTTTGGCCCGGGGCGGAGAAAAATAGTTCAAAAATACCGAAGAACAAAATGTAAGGAAATTGGGAGAAAAAGGATAACACTTAAAGATGGTCCTTGTATGAGAGCTCAATGGATTTACATGCGTTCGTTTAAGAATTCTTCCATGCTGTGGCATTGTAGATAGGGATTCGATTTCTTTTGGTGGCCGATCGTGTCTGTGGGAGTGGCACCGTAATTGTGGCCAGGGTAAATGAGGATGTCATCGGGAAGTTTCATAATGACGTTATAAAGGGATTGATGCATTTGCTTAGGGTCTCCTCCGGGAAGATCGCAGCGGCCGCATCCATCAACGAAAATAACATCGCCCGTGATCATATGTTTTCCGGAAAGAAAACACTGGCATCCCGGAGTGTGTCCCGGCGCCAGAATGCACTCAAATTCAACGGAACCCACTCTTAAACGTTGGTGGTCCTGGACCTCAATCAAATTTTTGCATTTGGGTTTATAAAAAGAAGCTTCATGTCGGGAAATATAGACGGGCACATCGTGGGTCTTGAGGAGTTCTGTCAGACCGTTCACATGGTCGGGGTGGCCGTGTGTAAGAAAAATATTGGTAATCTTGAGTTCCAATTTCTCTGCTTCCCGCCGCAGAAAGTCAACGTCCCAGGCTGGGTCAACAACGGCAATCTCTTTCGATGAAGCATCGCCGATAAAATAAATGAAATTGGCCAACGGACCAATCTCGAATTGCTTGATGATGGGGGAATGATTTTCTTTCATGAATTTCTCCTATACACTGATAAGTCAGTGAATATAATATTAATCAATTCGTTGGAAATTCAAAGTGATTTTTAAACTCGGTTTAGAATAGTCGGTGAAAGGTAAACGAATTGCCGAAAGAAATTGGATTTTATCGAGATCCTAATTGAAAGATTGCGAGCTGATTGATTCTTCACAGCTGGGGGAATTTCGTAAGGCAAAATCGGGTTAACTCTGGAAAGACAATTCATGTACATTTTAGGTTTGACAAGTTTTGCGCATGAGGCCACCTGCGCTCTGATTAAAGATGGTCAACTGAAGTTTTTGATCGAAGAAGAAAGACTTAATCGGGAAAAACACACCTGGAAATATCCTGCCAATGCCATCCGCGAATGTTTAAAACGTGAGGGAATAACCATCAATGATGTGGCCCATATTACATTCTTTTGGGTTCCTAAGAAGGAAATTGTTGATAACCTTGCGCACTTTCTTAAGTATTTTCCAGCGAGCTTAAATCTCTTGGCTGCGAAAAGCGGCGGAAACGAATTAAAATTCTTGGAGCGCGTGCGATTGATGAGTTCGATCGGACGCAGCATTCAGCAGCAGTTTGACCTGCCTCACACGCCCCAAGTCCATTTTGTCGAACATCATTTGTGTCATGCAGCCAGTGCTTTCTTTGTCTCCGGTTTTAGAGAAGCGGCCATATTAACGGCTGACGGGCGAGGGGAATCGGCCAGTACCGTCATGTGCGTCGGGCGAGAAAATCATATTGAAAAAATCAGAGAGATTAAAGTTCCTCATTCTTTGGGGCATTTTTATGCAGCCATCACCGAATACCTGGGCTTTAAGCCATTTTTTGATGAGTGGAAAGTCATGGGCATGTCGGCATACGGAAAAGATACTTTTGTCAAAATTTTTGAAGACATGATTTTGTTGAATGAAGACGGTGGGTACCATTTGAATTTAAAATATTTTGGTTTTCACACTCACGGACAAGCCCGCTGGGTCAGTGATTACTTGATAGAGAAACTGGGACCCAAGCGAGAAAGAACCCGGGAGTACGATCAGCGCCATTTTGATGTTGCTTTTGGTCTTCAGCGTGTCATCGAGAAGACCGGTGTTCATTTGTGCCGGGCATTGCACCAAACAACTAAGCTTTCCAATTTGTGCCTGACGGGAGGTGTGGTACTGAATTGTTTGATGAACAAAAAAATTATTGAATCCACACCGTTTAAAGACGTTTTTATTCAGCCCATCGCCAATGACGCGGGTGCGGCTTTGGGGAGTGCGCTCTATCACTATCATCAGAACTTAAAGCGACCCCAAAGTTCAGTGTTTGAGCATGTTTATCACGGCCCGCAGTTCTCAGACGAGGATATTGAAAATGTTCTTCGCGCTAAAGGTGTTCACTATTATAAATCAGAGAATGTGGCCCGCGATACAGCCCGCCACATTGCCGATGAGAAGATAGTAGGATGGTTTCAAGGGCGGATGGAGGCCGGACCCCGAGCGCTGGGCAATCGCAGCATTGTGGTGAGCCCGTTGCATGCAGGGATGAAGGACAGGCTCAATGCGCGCGTTAAAAAACGTGAGCATTTTCGTCCTTTTGCGCCGTCGGTCCAGGAAGAGCGGGCGAAGGAGTTTTTTCGAATGCCGCGGGATTTTAAATCACCATATATGATTCTGGTCGGAGAAGTTTTAGAGGAGAAGCGAAGCGTGATTCCTGCCGTTACCCACGCGGATGGAACGGCGCGTGTCCATACGGTCAGTAAGAAAGTCAATCCTCGTTACTGGGAATTGATTGATGAATTTGCCAAAATTACGGGTGTTCCCGTCATTATCAATACATCATTTAATGAAAATGAGCCGATTGTTTGTACGCCCAAGGATGCTGTCGAATGCTTCTTGCGTACGGAGTTTGACGTTTTGGCCATTGGAAATTTTCTGGTTACGAAAGAGGGGTAAGCCCGGTCACCGGACGTTATGCAGTTAGAAATTAAGCAGCATTATGACGCTCTTGCTCCCGAACGCGATAAATACCGGGCAAGAAACAAGTACTACTATTCGCTCTTAGAACAGCAGTATCGATATTTGATACCGGAAGGCAAGAAAGTCCTTGAGGTTGGCTGTTCGACCGGAGATTTGCTCAATACGTTAAAGCCATCGTTGGGCGTTGGAATTGATTTAAGCGGAAAGTGTATCGCCATTGCCCGTCAGAAATATCCTTCCTTAAAGTTCTACGAATCCACGATCTCCGATTTTAAGACAACCGAAAAATTTGACTATATCATTCTGTCGGGTTTGTTAGGCGAGCTGGAAGACATTCAGGGTTTTTTGGAATCTTTGCGGACGTTTTGTACGCCGGATACACGCATTGTCATTGAATATTACAGCTATTTTTGGCAGTACATTCTAAAGGCCGGAGAAAAGATCCGGGCCAAGATCCCGCAGAAGCTTCAAAATTGGATCACACATAATGACATTTGCAATTTTCTTTTGCTGGCTGGTTTTGATCCCATCAAATCCGAACGGTGCATTCTTTTTCCCCGATATATCTGGGGCGTAAGCTATTTATTAAATAAATTTGTTGCGAAACTTCCTGTCATAAATGCCCTTACTCTTAATCATTTTGTTGTGGCTCGAGCCATTCTTCCCCCGGAAAAAGAGTTTTCAGTTTCGATTATTGTTCCGTGCCGCAATGAGAAAGGAAACATTCCTGCCGCCATCAGCCGAACGCCCCAGTTTGGTTTGAAACAGGAGTTTATTTTTGTCGAAGGCGGGTCAAAGGACGGGACTTATGAAGAAGTCGAGCGGGTCATTAGGGAAAATCCTGACAAAAAGATCACGCTTTTGAAACAAAAAGGAATTGGGAAAGGGGACGCCGTCCGTTTGGGATTTGAACATGCACAATATGATATTTTGATGATTTTGGATGCCGATTTAACGGTTGCTCCCGAGGAATTGCCCAAGTTTTACCAGGCCATAAAAGAAGGGCACGGAGAATTCATTAACGGCTGTCGTCTGGTCTATCCCATGGAGGACGAAGCCATGCGGTTTTTGAATCTGCTGGGCAATAAATTCTTCAGCTTGTTTTTTACCTGGCTGTTGGGACAGAGATTCAAGGACACGTTGTGCGGCACAAAAGTCATGTTTCGAAAACAGTACTTGGATCTGGTCGCAAATCGAAAATACTTCGGTGATTTTGACCCGTTTGGTGATTTCGATCTTATTTTTGGCGCGATCAAACTGAACCTAAAAGTCGTAGAGCTTCCCATTCGATACAAAAGCCGCAGTTATGGCACAACGCAAATCCAGCGATTCCGTCATGGTTGGCTTTTGCTGCAGATGTGCGCCTTTGCCATGCGCAAGATCAAGTTCATTTGAAGTTATGAAAACAGTTTTTAATCTTTTTGTCACCTTTGCCATTGTGGGCTGCGTATTTTGGCAGTGCGCGTCCCTCCAGGCTGAGTACCGGCAAGCGCGCCTGCGTGCGTTTATGGAGGTGGCCCCCAATGCGTTTGATGATATTGTCGCAGCTGTTGAGGCAAACAAGCCTTTGGATCAGCGGAGAGTAAAGGCGTATCTTAACTATGCCCATGCTCTTATTCATATGGAGCCTCAGAAGCCGGATGCGTGGGGTCTGGCAGGTTTTTGTTATGCACAGTTAAATGATTATCCTGCGGCCATAGATGCATACACCAAAGCTATAAATCAGGTGCCGCAGTTTTTCGGGTTTCATTACAATCTTGCCGTAGTGTATTTTAAGGCGAAGCAATATGATAAAAGTTTAGAGGAAGCACAAAAGGTTATGACATCAGATCCTCAGTCTTCGTTAATGTTCATTCTAATCTCTAAGCGGCTTTATGCGCTTATAATGGAAACCAAAGCCGAGCGATATGCCCTGGCTGTGGAAGCCCAGATCAAACGCGTTTACGAACAAGCGTATCAATTGATGGTGGCAAACCAGTACTGTTTGACAACCGGTCAGTCGTTTGCTGATCAGAGCCTTATAAGATTGGAAAGTTTTTGATTTATGCGCATGAAGGGATGCCTCATTTTATCGATCCTTATTGGTCTCGCCACGTTGGCCGTCGGTCTTGAACTTTCGCGCGTCCGTCCTTTGTGGAATGATGAGCTTTACACACAGGCCAATGCGCTGACGAGTTTCTCCTATTCAGACATTTGGAAGGGCCGTGTTGTTGAGGGGAACAATTCTCCTTTATTTTATGTGATCCAGAAAGCCATCTGTGATGTCTTCGGTTTCCGTTTAGAGCAGACGTGGAGAGGAGACTGGTTTGTTTATGACACCAAAGCGCAGGTGGATTTGCGGATGTTGCCGAATGTGTGTATGGCGGCAGCGTTGGCGGTTTTGTTTTATTATTTCTCGTTTCATTTTTCCGTAGGCTGGGCTCTATTCGTTCTTCTGGCGGTTCTGTCTGTTCCGTCAACCTGGCTGCATTGGACTGAGGCGAGGCCATACGCGCCGTGGTTTCTGTTGACGGTCCTTCAATCGGTTCTATTTTTGGATGTTGTCCGCCATAAAAGAGAGGGCGTGAAAGCCTGGGCTGGTCTGGCTGTGGTCCACACGCTATTAAGTCTGACCATCACTTTCGGAATGCTGCAGGCGGCTGCGGCCTGTCTGCTCTTGTGGATGTTTGACCGGCGCCGCGTCCTGCCGTATGTCTTTCTAGCTGGATTACCGATTGTCATTGGCGGCTTTTATTATGCGCGTGCCCCGAAGTTTAAGTTTTGGTTTTTTCCGGACGTTGTGGGTTTGATAACGGACAACGTTCCGTTAGAATTCTGGGGTTTCTTTGTTGTTTATTTACTGGCTGTTATCGCTTTGAGGAAAGAGGCGCTCAAAGAGCCGTGGATGTTTTTGTGTGCCAATTTTTTTTCATTCGCCGGTGTGATGGTTGCCATGGGGCTTTCGATCCTTGGGTTCCTCAAGTGGAAGGCTGGCCCGGGGCCGGAAGGGTTTTCGGTCAATAGCCGGTATTTCCTGTTCCTGACGCCGGTGACCGCGGTTTCGATAGCCTTGATGCTTCGGGATGTTTCGAACTGGACAAAACATGCGCAACCGTGGACCCGTGTGAATCTCTGGCTGGCGGCGGGAGGGATTCTTTTCGTTCGGATATTCAAAACATATATCACCATTTTGGCTTCAGGGACGTTTACCCATGTCATTCGCTAAGCGCCCACTTGACGGCTGCCTGGACCGCCTGTAGTATAGGCCGGCTTGATGCCTTAATATCCATAGACAAGAGTCTGTATAAGTAAAGGAGAACACAATGGCGTTACTAGAATCCATTAAAATTCCACTGGGAACGAAAGTTCCTGAATTTGAACTCAAAGATCCTAACGGTAAGGCATATAAAACGGCTGAACTTTTTGCAGAGAGAGGTTTGCTCGTGATTTTTACGTGTAATCATTGCCCCTATGCGTTGGCGGTCTGGCCCCGGGTGATTCGCCTGGCGACTTATGCCAAGGGTATGCGCGTGGGTGCGGTTGCAATCAATCCCAATATCAATCCTGAATTTCCTGATGATTCGCCGCCTAAAATGCTCGAGAAAATTAAAGAATTGAATATTGAATTTCCTTATCTGGTTGATGAAAGCCAGGATGTGGCCCGTGCGTTTCGTGCCCAATGTACGCCCGATATCTATTTATTTAATAAAAATAAAGAGCTCGTTTATCATGGTCGCATTGATGATAATTGGAAAGATGAAGATGCTGTGACCCGCGAGGAGTTAAAAGAAGCCATGAACAATATGGCCGCGGGAATTGCCATTGATCCCAAACAACGACCTTCCATGGGATGTTCTATCAAATGGCGGACTAATTAACCATTTCTACCTCCCTCACACCGGGTGGGGGAGGTTTTTAAATGCGTAAAGATTACTTAATCATTGGCGTTGCTTTATTCATCGCGTTTTCCTGCCATCATTGGAGTGTTAACCGGGGGAAATTTGAACCAGGCGTTGTTGCTCCCAATGAACCGCGGCAGGTCATTGATCAGTCCCTTAAAGCGTTCTCGTTTTTGAATTACACCATCCATCCTGTGGCAACCTTTGAAATCAAGGCTTTGGTGTTAAGCGACCGGCACTATTTCTGGGGAGAAGAGGCAAAATTAGCCCCTGTGGACTTGGCGTTGGGTTGGGGCCCGATGTCGGATGGAACAGTGCTAAAGAACATTTCGGTTTCTCAGGGTGTGCGATGGTATTTCTTTTACTATCAAAAATCTTTGATCGATCAAAGTGTGATTGTTTCCCACAGCGGGAACATGCACATGATTCCGGCGAATAAGGAAATTGAAAAGGCATTAAAGCAGGCAAAAAAAGGGAATGTGATTTCTTTCAAAGGGTATCTGGTTAATATTACAAAATCTGATGGGTGGCGATGGAATTCGTCCCTGAGCCGGACGGACACGGGAGCAGGGTCTTGTGAAGTTGTATGGGTATCTGAGTTTGAGATTCTCGAGCGGTAGGCAAAAATCATGGGTTGGATTTTTCCATGAAAGTAACTATAATGAGGTCTTCGAAAGGAAGACGATGGAATTTATCAGCCGTTTGGCCGACACAACCACCAAAACAAAGATTGTTGATCAGCTTTTAACCGGCGTCTCCGGAGAATTTGATCTTGCCGTTTTATTTGTAAATCCAATGCAGCCGTATGATGCCAAGTCTGTGTATCAGCAGGTGGAATCACGTATTAAAATTAAGAATTTTTTGTGCGTTACCTGCGCCGGTGTTATCGGCAGCCAGAGAGAAATCGAATATCAGCCTGCGGCATCACTTTTGCTGGCCCGCCTTCCGGATGTCGATATTAAACCTTTTTATCTGGATCAATCCCAACTGGATGAATTTCAGAAATCCGAAGATGTTTATAAGTTTTTTGAAATCTACCCCCATGAAAAGCCGGTTTTTTTGGTCATGCCTGATCCGTTTTTGTTTGATCCGGCGCAATTTTTAGATCTCATCAATCACGCTTACCCCAAATGCGGGATTGTCGGTGGGTTGGCAAGTGCCGGTCATCAAGCCAGAGAGAATGCCATCATTTTAAATAACAAAATTTATGATGAGGGTTTGATCGGGTATGTTTTGACCGGTAATGTTGCTGTCGAAACGGTCGTTTCCCAAGGGTGCCGCCCGGTCGGCACCACATACATAGTCACCAAGGCTAAAGAGAATGTTATTTATGAGTTGGCGGGGCGTCCCTTTTATGAAGTCCTGAAAGAGGTTTTGAAACATGCCAACGAGTATGATCGTAAGCTGGCCCAAGAGGCCATCTTTGTTGGGGTGGCGATGAATGAATACAAGCATCAGTTCAAACGGGGTGATTTTCTAATTCGTGGGGTCATGGATATTGATCCTAACTCAGGGGCAGGAGCGATAGCGGATTACATTCAGACAGGACAGACCATCCAGTTTCACCTGCGTGACGCGCGCGCGGCCCAGGATGATTTGATTGAACTTCTGCAGGCTAACAAAGAACGATGGAGTCATCGGCATCCGGCGGGAGCTTTTGTCTTTTCATGCAATGGCCGAGGTTATAATCTGTTCGGTGTGCAAGACCATGATATCCGGATGATCCAAAATACCATTGGTCCTCTGAGCGCCGCGGGATTCTTTTGTGCGGGTGAAATCGGACCGGTGGGCGGCTTAAATTTTCTGCATGGATTTACAAATAGTATTGCTCTATTTTATGAACCTGATGATCAGGATTTGACTAACGATAAAAAATAACCATCCATTTAGTAAAGGTTTCAATTCGGTCTACTATGTTTAAATCTCCCGACTATCTTGATCTCATGTTGCGTTTTGTGCGCTTAGGTGGCGATATTGCCATCAAAAATATAGATAAAAGTCATCCTTGCCTTAAATCGGACAAAACCATCGTGACCGATACAGATCGTGCAGTTTCCCGCTTGGCACATAAGATGCTCAAGCCGATCTTGGCTCAGGCCGATCACATTTTGATTGATGAAGAGGATCCGGCCAGTATTCAATATCTGGATCAAACGCGTTTAAGCCAGTCTAAGTATATTTGGTCGGTAGATCCCATTGACGGTACGCGCCTATATGCGAATGCTGTTCCCACGTTTGGAATTTCCATTGGGTTGCTTAGGGACCTTAAGCCTTGGATGGGAGTTGTCTATTTTCCTGTCCTAAATGAGTTGTTCTTTTGTGACGGGAAGAAATCATATTTTGTTCAACACGCCTTCTCCAAAAAGGCTAAGAAGAAGCTCATCACACCCATCGATCAGACCATTTCAAGTCAGACGATTTTTTTCTGCAACGACACGTTTTTTCGTAAGTTTGCTTTTGATGATCCGCAGTTTCATGTGATGATTCAAGCGTGCGCGGTCGTCAATCTGTTATGGCCCACGGTCGGCCGCGGCTGCGGTTGTTTTTTGCGCTCGTCGTTATGGGATTTTGCAGGCTGCTGGCCGAGTATCCATTCGGCTGGACTGGAGCTCCGCCGTGTCCGCGATGGAAAACGTCTGAATCAATTGGACCTTGATTTATTTAAAACGGAAGTTAAACCATGTGAACTAAAAGAACATTTTCTTTTAAGTTCATCCCGCAATTTTAAGGTCATTTCTTCCAAGATTAGAGAAGTGGGGAATTCGTAGATTCTTTTCCATGGGACATTTGTTGCGACAGCTTTCCGGCGTCAATCCCTTCGACGGTGACAGCAAGCCTTCGAGGGTCAGGTTGTTTGCTCCAGGGTCAAAACGGCCGACTTTGCCATTTCCTCACCCTTGGAATTATTCTCAACCGATCAAAATTCTAGAAGCGTTTTTCTGGAGTGTGGACAAGGAACAAGGTCCGGCACGTCACAATCGTTATTTACAAGTCGCAGGTTTTGCGCCGATCTTGGTGACGCGCGATCCGGGAATCATCAAGGCCGTTCTTCATGCGACCGGCGATCAGCCCGGGCAGTTTGACCGTGACACGCTTCCGTCGACGGGTATTGCGCGCGCGACAGGAAAGGACACTCTGCTTTTTGCCAATGGACCTTCTTGGAGAATACAACGGAAATTGGCAGCCTGTCCGTTT
>JAEUSC010000010.1 GCA_016789035.1 Candidatus Omnitrophota bacterium | reverse complement strand
TGGGCCCCGGAGCAACGGCATTCACCCGGATTCCCCTGTCCACAACAGCTGAGGAAAGCGAACGTGTGAATGAAACAATTGCACCTTTGGTTGATGCGTAATCCAGCAAATGATCGCTTCCCCGGTAGGCTGTGATGGAAGCGGTATTGATGATAACCCCGGTGTTGTCAGGAAGATGTTTGAGCGCTTCACGGCTCATGTAAAAGAAGGAAAAGATGTTGGTTCGAAACGTCTTCTCCAACTGCTCATCTTGCAACTTTTCAAGTTCGCTTTGTTCACTTTGAAAGGCGGCGTTGTTAACCAGAATATCCAGTTTTCCAAATTCCTGAACGGTCCGCTCGACAGTTTCTTTGCACACATGCGATTCGCTAATGTCACCGGGAAGCAATAGGCACCTGCGGCCCTCTTCTTTAATATCCTGTTGAACATCCTTGGCATCCTCGTGCTCATCAAGATAATTGATGGCAACATCAGCGCCTTCGCGTGCAAAAAAGATCGCAACAGACCGGCCGATACCGCTGTCACCGCCGGTGATGAGCGCAACTTTACCCTTTAATTTTCCACTGCCCTTATACCATTCTCCTTTGACCAGAGGTTGAGGATCCATCAGCTTTTGAAGACCGGGCTGATGCGTTTGAGATTGGGCGGGAAAACCTTTAGCTTTATTTTCGGTTGTAGCCATACTGGTCTCTTTTCGGAAGGCCCCTGCACGATAAATCATGCAGGGGCAGCAGTTGTTATTGGGAGGGGTACAGGCGAGAGTTTACCGTGCGCGCATTAAGTTAAATCCGCCGAGGATGGTCGCAATGAGGCCTCCCATCAAGAGCCAGATGGACTTATCCGTAGGCGCACCTGTTACAGCTTGGGAAATTCCCGAGCTAGCGGAGTGATACGCATTGTAACCAAACATTAATAAAATAATTCCTACCACCAATAGGGCGATCGCTATTCCTTTAGTCATAATATTCTCCTTTTCTAGAATCTCCGGGAGCTGCTTTTTTTAGATTTCGAAGCCATCTCCATCTCCTGATCATCACTGTCATTTCCCGAGTCAGCCTCATGGTTTAGGCCCTGAGCGATTTGAGTTAACCTTTGGTCGGTTTCTTCTTCTTCAGCCAACGTTTCCTTCAAGAGTTGCAGGTCCTCGTCGTATCCGAGAATTTCCGCGAATGTGCACAAACTTCCATACGCCGCAATCTCGTAATGCTCAACCTTTTGGGCACCTACGATGATTCCTGCGTCCAGGACAGCTTCAGCAGCTTCCTCTTTGGTGAAATCTTCACCCTCGGCCAGAAGACCTTCCATGCCTTTGCATTTAGGGCCAGAGGAACTTTCGCCAAGAATTTTGAATATTTTCTCCAAACGTGAGATTTGCCCCTCCGTCTGCTCAAGATGTTCCTGAATGGCTGTTTTTAACTCATCAGAGTTCACAGCCTTAGCCAACTTGGGCAAGGCGCGGGCAATTTGTTTTTCTGCGCTGTAGATATCTTTTAGTTCATGCACATAAAGTTCCTGAAGTGATGTGAGTTTTTTACTCATTGCAGCCCCCTTTGGTTGTTCGTTAATGTTTGTGTTGGATTTTATAAGAAAGGAAATGAATCGAACGTGAATATATGATTAAAAAATTTAAATTAAAAATGTGCCGATGCAGGTGCTTACGAACCAGGAGAATGGCCGAAAATGCCGACGGGAAAGAGTATACATATTTAGATTAATTTCTAAGAAGGTTTAACGAGTGACAGCGAACATATTTCGCGGAAGCTCAAATCTCTCAATAACAGAATGGTTTTGCTCGTTGCGTTTAAGAAAAATGATACAAAACATATCCACAAAGACGGGGGCCCACTGGGAGTCCTGAATGCGGCTCACTAAAAAATTCTGGCCCCAGGGGGTCAAATCGTGCCGGTAAAAGATAATCATATTAAACCCGTACTGACCATCCATCTTTTTCCAGACGTCATTATTTTCCTGCATTGGGATATATTTATCCCGAAAGAACGAAATGGTGTAAACCTCAGGCCGGTTATCGACAAAAACCTTGATGCGCGGGTAGAGATAGAAGATCAGATAGCCACCGATATCGTAATT
>JAEUSC010000484.1 GCA_016789035.1 Candidatus Omnitrophota bacterium | reverse complement strand
AGTGACGAGATTTACGAGAAGCTTATCTATGATCAGGAAGAGTTTGTTTCCATTGCTTCGCTAGGAAAAGAAATTTATGATTTGACCTTCACAGTTAATGGCGTTTCAAAGGCCTACTCAATGACGGGTTGGCGCATAGGTTATTGCGCTGGGCCGCAGGAGGTTATGGATTATATTAAGAAATTTCAGGACCATTCCACATCTAATCCAACTTCCATCAGTCAGGCAGCTGCGGTCGCCGCATTAAAAGCTACCCAAGAAAGTATTGAAGCGATGCGTAAGGAATTTAAGTCCCGTCGGGATTATATGCTTTCGCTTTTAGATGCTCATCCTAAAATCCCCTATGTCCGGCCTCAGGGCGCCTTTTACGTTTTTTGTGAGTTTTCAGATTTCGGTCCTATTGCAAATGTTGCCAAGCGAATCTTGGACGAGGCGAATGTTGCGGTTATTCCCGGTGATGGCTTCGGTGCGGAAGGTTATATTCGTTTGAGTTTTGCAACATCAAAAGAACGCATCGCCGAAGGCATCAAGCGCATCAAGCAATGGATGGCGAGCACATCAAATTCCTAAAATCTTTTAGGACATATCCAAAAGTTTCCCATATAATTATTCGGCATTAAAATTCATTTTGTTTTCATTGGTAAATTGAATAAACATTTAGAGGGATTATGGATTTAAAAGAATTGTTGTTGCTCACTGTTCACGAGAAGGCTTCTGACCTTCACTTGACAGAAAACTCCCCGCCTGTTCTTCGTATTGATGGGGCCTTAGTTTTTATCGACAAGCCGCCATTATCACGCGATGAATTAAAACAGATGATTTTTGCAGTGTTGACGGAAAGTCAGATTAAGAAATTTGAGGAAGAAAAGGAGCTGGATTTCTCTTTGGCCCTAACCGGAATGGACCGTTTCCGTGTTAACGTGCACGTTCAGCGGGGTTCCATCGAAGCAGCTTTAAGGCGCATCTCCATTTATATTCCCACCATGGATGAGCTGAGTTTGCCGCCCGTTATTGCAGAAATGGCCAGAAGACCCAATGGGCTCGTTCTGTTAACGGGGCCCACCGGTACAGGAAAAACCACAACTTTGGCCTCGATGATCAACTTGATCAATGCAGAGAAAGCTGTAGTTATTACGTGTATCGAAGATCCTATTGAATATTTGCATACCAACAAAAAATCTGTCATTAAACAGCGGGAAGTTTACCGGGATACGAATTCGTTTGCTGAAGCTTTAAAGAGGTGTTTGCGTCAGGATCCGGATGTGATTGTCGTCGGAGAAATGCGCGATCTGGAAACCATCTCAACAGCACTGACTGCAGCAGAAACTGGTCACTTGGTCTTGGCTACCTTACACACGCCTGATGCGCCTCAAACTATTGAGCGTATCATAGACGTTTTTCCGCCTTATCAGCAACAACAGGTGCGTTTGCAGCTAGCGGCGGCATTGCAAGGGGTTATCTCTCAGCAGTTGATTCCACGGGCCTCCGGAAAGGGACGCGTTTTGTGCGCCGAAGTCATGATCGCTACTCCCGCCGTCCGCAATATGGTGCGCGAACGTCAGACGGAACAAATTCGTACGGCCATTCAGACCGGTGCTGCTTATGGAATGAAAACGATGGACAAATCTTTGCGCGATCTCTGTGATAAAGGTTTAATTACCTACGAAACGGCGTTGAGTCATGCAAGAAATATTGAAGAGTTTAAGTCAATGATGGGTAAAAAATAAATTTAAGGAGTTTTTATGGGACATTGTGTTTCACTGTTGCCGGGTGATGGGATTGGGCCAGAAGTTTCCTCAGCCATGAGAAA
>JAEUSC010000415.1 GCA_016789035.1 Candidatus Omnitrophota bacterium | reverse complement strand
ACTTTCCATCCGAAGCCCTTGGCCGTTTTTTCATTTAAAATCCCTTGGGGAACGATGACAACGCCAGGAAAGACAAACGCCCGGCCGTCGGTCAGAAATGAATAATAACTATCTGCTTCTTGCGAGCGGACAATGAGGACGGGTTTGAAGATGTCGCCGCTGGATAACCCATAGAACGGATTGGGAAAATGACGTTCGATCAAATAATACTGCGCGATTTCACTCAAAAACTTCGCCAGTTCTTCCGGTGCCACGGAGCCGCGGCGCAGGACACCTTCTTCGATGAGTTGATTTGTATAGCCTACGGTTTCATTAACAACGCGATCATTGAACCTCAATTTTCTAAGTGTCAAATGCGAACGGACAACATCCGCCAGCTGGGATTCGTTTGTTGCAATGGAAGCAAAGCTCTCTAAAATCTGGCCAATGACGTCCATGGTTTCATCGTTGATCCATTGCTCTGTCATTCCCAAGTCAACCTTCTTTACACCCCATTCTTTGATTGTCTTTCGGATTCTCTTTTCTGCTTTTTCTTTAAGATCCGATGTCATGTTCTCTTCTACATCAATGACAGCCGTTTGCGTTTTCTCATCCAGCCGAAGAACGATCTTCCCGTCCAGGATCAATTCATTATTGACTAGGACGTTTTTCACACTGGTAGCGAAGGTCTCCACAATAACGGACAGATCCGCGTCATTTGTGGACTGTCCCAGCAAACGCATATTTTCGAGATGACGCACGTGCTTTTGATCAGCACCCTCACGCTCATTGACCACGGCCCAACGCCTCCACTCCTGTTTAATCGCAAGCCGCTCCTTTTTATCGGCCCCGACCCAATCCAGAAGGAGTCTTTGCAAGTAAATCAGACGCAAAGGCAAATCGTTGGCAACAACAGATCGCAACAAAACGAATGTCTTTCGACGAATAGAAGCATGTACATTTTCAGATGAAATAACAGCCTGAAACGCATGAAGCACAGGGTCCCTCGCTGCGGGCACTTCCTGCAAATCGAGCATCCGTCGGTAATTTCGGAATGCCTCAGAAAACAGCTTTGTCACGGATGTCATTTCATTGTCTTTGGCGTGCCGCAGGAGCTTAACCAGCAATTGTGAAGTTTCCTCATCCAGCCCCTGGACTTTCACAGTAGTGAGATAAAGATACCGGTTCAAGATGGCATTAAATATGTCTTTGCGCACCTTTGCGATGGTTTCGCCGCTCGCTAGCGACAAGGCCTTATCCAAGGATTGAATGGCCCTGTTAATGTCATCATCCTGACGGCGGATCAACAGCGGACCGATTAATGCCTCATGAACATCCGGAACCTGTAAAGATATCTTAGAAAGGGTCCAATCCAATCGGCTTATGGCCTCGTTAAGCCATTGCTGCCGAAGCTGCGTCGTCTCGGCATAGTGATAAAGAACTAGGTAGATGTCGGTCTCAAGCCCAACTCTGGCCGGCTCTGACGATGTCCTGTAGTGCTCCAACAACAATATCGCCCGCTGGCCATCAATCTTAATTTCAGATGCGTGCCTTCTTTCTTGATGCCAGCCCAAGATCCGCTCGGCATAGCTCAACGCCAGGTTGTAGAACACATGTTCAGAAACCTCCTGGGAAACCGACACCACATGTTCCCAATATTGAATGGCATAATCCCATTGATTTAAAAAGAAATGCAACTGCGCAAGGGTATTGGCAGAATCCAGTTCGCGCTGAATGTCTTTGAGATGGATACTGATGGATAACGCCTCGTTAAAAATCATGAGCGCCTCTTGCCTCATAGACTTTTTCGATTCAGGACTCAATGTCTTGCCGCTTTCCAATAACGAAACACCCTGTTGAAAGACCTTTTCCAGGCGCTGCCTCAAAGCGACCCGCTCATTGTCGGGAACTTTCGAATCCTCAACGGCCGAGGAAACCTGTCCGTTGGAAAGATCGCGGTCACGCTTATTTAGGAGGGTCATTTGGTCATACGTCATGAAACGGTATTGATAGTTGCGGTATCTGAGAGCGACAATCCAAACGAAATATGGCCGGCCTCGCCATTCAATCGCTTTGATACGGCCAAGCATCATGTCCCGATAAAGCTCATCGCCCGATAGACGATCGAACGGAATCTTCGGGAAATTATCATTATTGCGTGGCAATCGCCACAGCACGTTAAACCGTTGCCCATTCGGTTTTACTTTTAAGACGCTCACCTGCCTCAAATCTATGAGACGATACCTATTGCTTGGAACCTGTGCAGCTTGCAACGACACATACCGCTGGTTCAAATAAACGGTCTCGATAAATATCGGACGGGTACTTTGCCCAAGATCCGTGATCACCGCCTGATAATTTCCCAGGTTTCCGGCGCGATCAACACGAAGGTCAATCCTTCCCTTGACGGAACCCTTCCCTAAATTGATGATTTCGCCCTGCCAATACACATGCCTTTTGTTGACGACTCCAACCTGGTATCGCCGGACCGCCACGGCCAGAGGAAAACTTTTCCCGGCACTGATCTCATAGCGGATGCCTTCCGTAAAGATGATGAGCCTGTCAAAGAACGGAACAATGATCGGACGCAACACACCGTATTTTCTGTCTGCGCTTAAATTAAAAACATCATGAATATAGACAGGCGTCAGCACATGATTACTGGGAGACGGAGTTGCTGAATGAATCGGGCTGGAGGATGAGTAACGTTTTATGGGGGAACGGGTGTGCTTTTGATCATGATTGTAATAATAAACAACCTTCGGTCCCGCTCGCATTTTATATCCCGCAAACCAACGCGGTTTTTTCCGGGCTAAAACAGCTTTTTGCTTAATTGTGTTGCGTTTTACTTCGGTCTTTACCGCCTTTTCTCGTTTCGATGGAATTTCTTTTTCATAAGACTTGTTTCTAACTAAACTTGAAATCACATCCTGACTAAAGGCAAAGGGCGTTTTCTGCGAGATGCGTGCCAATGATTGCTGGGAAAATACAAAACTTAAAGCTCCATAATAATGCATGAGGCGAAGAACATTCTGAACCCTGACCCGGAGACTGCGGATCTCTTCGCTGGTAAATCCCTTCTCAACGACTTTCTGCAATTTCAGGTCATGACGAATAATCGCCTGAATAGAGACAAACTTCTTCTTATCTTTTCCTAATTCGTTTCGCACCAAGGCCAGTGTTTTCAAAGGTAATGTTTTAACACCCGGTCGGAACTGGGCTGCGATGACGGTTAAGATAGTCTCAATATTTCTCAACTTTTCGGCTTTGATGACCGGGCTGGATGATCCCTCCCGTTTTTCATCTTTCAAACTTTGTAACGCCCGCTTAACACCCGTCAACTTGTGATGCCCCAAACGAACACCGCTTCTAAAATAGCTGATATCTGATGGACTGACATTAAAGCCTAATATAACCGCCCGTTCGGCAATGTGTTTATCCTGCCATTGCCGGGGAATCTGCGAAATGGATTGCCGGAGGCTTTCAATGTCCTCTTCGGAAAAATACTTGCCGGATTCGGTTGCCAATTGATCAACAGCTTGTTGAAGTTTCTGAATTGTATGCGGTTGGGCCCAGCCGGTCTTGAGAAACCTCATCAAGATGCCTCGCTGCATATTCCGAGCTGCCTTAAGGAAAATCTTCTGCGGTACGCGGCTTAACATGTTGTTAACTTTTGTCTTAAGCTCAATAAGTTTTGTCTTTTGCGCTTCAAACTGCTTCAAACCGTTCTCAAGCCGCCGGCGGGTTTTGATGCTTGAGTTCCTTGTCCGCCCCACGTTTAAGACCGTATTTTTTGTTAATCCCAACGCTTGTGCCACACGGCGTTGGGCGATTCCAAACTGTTGCAACTCACGAATTCTTCCACGCAATGCCCGTGCGGAGGCAGGAATTTCATCTTTAAGCTTCAAAGCAACTACCTCCTGCAACCGAATGACCCACGACAAATATTTGGGTTGGCCTTTCTTTTTAAATGACCGCAAAGTGTCTCGATCCAAATCCAAACCATGCGCTTTAGCATACGCAACCAACTCTCTATCGGAATATCTTTCGGATAAAGCGTGCAAATCTCCCAGAAGTCGTTTAATTATTTCGTTAATGGCGTCGATTCTTTCCAGATTCGGCAGCTCCGCAACCAACGAATCATCCACAAACATATAAAAGGAATTTCTGCCTTTTGATTCTTGAAAACGATGAACCAGAGGAACTTTAAGCTTATATGCTTTTACGGAAGGGCTGACCGGTTGTAAAAGATGCTTATGAAGCTGCTCACTCACCGTTTCTTTGCTGCCATTTCTTCCTTTTCCATTGCCGGATCCGCTTGTCACACGAAACTGAACCAGCTCATAACTATTTACGTTGGAAACCCATAAATTCTCCTGCGGATCAACCAGCTTTCCATCAATATAAACAGCCCATTCATTTGGATCGAGGTGGTCTTTCTCCAGACTCTTTAGAGTCCGTTTGGCTTCAGACCTGACGGCTCCATCAGAAGATCCAAGCAAATCAAACAACCAGGAATACCAGGCACGGATCAGTGATTGGGCGTTGACCGGTCGTCCCGTGTGCACGAGAATTCTATAAAGATTGGCAAAGGAAGCATCAAACTCCTGCACCTTGCGGATGATTGTTGATGAGGCCGGTTCGTCAATGTCCGATGTTTTGGCGAACCTGCGAGCCAAATCTTCGAGGGCCATCTTAAGATCAAACGGGAGCGGCGTGATTCTTAGAAGAGCCGCTAAAAATTCTCCAGCAGAAATTCCATCATAAAGTTCAAATGCGGCTGATGTGCGAACATACTGCAGATCTCCCTTAAAGGGTTCTTTTTTAACATGCCCCGAATGAGATTCCGGACGCTGGCCCTGCCAGGAAATATTAATGGCAAACTCGATCTCGTTTCGCTGCTTTCGTTGCTCGTTTAACAATTCAAAGACATCCTGAATATGTTCAAATGTTAAGTTCGTATACAGACGATCATCAACAGGCGAAGAGAAACTGCTTCTGGCAAACCGGTTACTGAGATTGCGCAGGGCATCCCTAACATCGGAAGGCAGATTCGGAATACTAAGCAAAACATTCAAGACGTCAGCGGCAGCCGCGCCATCATAAATATGCAAATAGACATGCATATCGATGTTTCTTTGCCAATCGATTTCAACCTGGGCGAGGATGACGCTGTCGGAATATTCTTCGGGCCGGGTCCCTAAACGCTGAACAGACACCTTGAATTCCCATTGTCGTTTAGCCATTC
>JAEUSC010000366.1 GCA_016789035.1 Candidatus Omnitrophota bacterium | reverse complement strand
TGGTCTGGTCTTGATGGCTCTGGGATTTTCAGTCTCGAATTTCGAGTGGCTCATGACTGTGCCGTTGTCAATGGCGTTTGTCCTTTTTGCGGTCCCCGGTTATCTGAGCGTAACCGGAAAGCCTCTGGATCCCAAAATGCAATCCATTTTGCAAGCCGTCTTATTAGTGAGTTTGATTCCCGCGATGTTCGCCGCGATACAGTTGATAGGAAGCGGTCAGCGGATTGAGTTTTTTAGCCTGGAATTTGGATTATTATTTATACTTTTACCCGGATTGCTTATCGACTTACGCCAGCTGTATGTGGTGCAACGCTCCCAGCGTAAGAAAACCCCATAACAAGGAGAGAACATCGTGTCGTTAACAACAGTCACAGGGAAGGTCAGCGGAGTTCGGGTGGATTCCAGCGTGACCGTCAATACATCGGTCACGGTCAATCAGAATGGTTATTCCAATCCATCTTCGTCTTCCAGCCAGACGGTCAAAAAAGACACCACCTATTTTCGTGTGGATAATAAACCGGCCTATATGTCGGTTGCGATCAACATCACCAATGACGATTCTGTGACCGTAGCCGGTGTGCAGCAAGGAGAGTTTGAAGCGATTGCGGTTAATAACCACACCACCAAGACCATGTACTGGATGCCGGAACCCAGCACCGTACCGGAAATCATTTACATTGTAATCGGTGTGTTTACCAGAGGGATCTACGGAATCGGTTGGCTGTTGATCGGCGGTGGGATCCTTTTTCTGGTCAATAAAAAGAAGCGCATCAAACTGATTAAAGACGCCCGCGCTTTGGTTCAGAACGCGCCGCTTCCGGCCAAAGGATAAATGGCGTTTATTATGAAGGAGAGGGGATATGGCACAATCAGCGACGCAACTGAATCCCGGAAAAATCTTTGAAGTGGGTTTTAATTTTTGGACCTCTAAAGTTTTGCTCACCGCTGTGGAGCTGGAGTTATTTACGAAGCTAGGCAGTCATTCTCTGACGGCCTCCGAGCTCGGCAACAAAATGGGCCTTCACCCGCGCGGGACATTTGATTTTTTCGACACGTTAGTCTCCGTGGGATTCCTTAACCGCGAAGGCAACGGCCCGTCGGCCAAATACCGCAATACCGAAGAGACCGCGGCGTTCCTGGATAAAAATAAACCGTCCTACGTCGGAGGGATTTTGGAGATGGCAAGCCAACGCCTTTACCGTTTCTGGCACGATCTTCCCGCGGCGTTAAAGACCGGCCAGCCGCAGAACGAAGTGCGCCACAGCCAAAAGCCGCTGTTTGAAGCGTTGTATGATGACCTGCCGCGTTTAGAGCAATTCATGTCCGCCATGGCGGGCATTTCCCGCGGAAATTTTATGGCCCTGGCTGAGAAATTTGATTTCAGCCGTTACAAAAATCTGCTGGATGTCGGCGGGGCGCTGGGTGTGTTATCCATGTGTGTCGCGCAAAAGTTTCCGAATCTGCAATGCCAGTCGTTTGATCTGCCTAAAGTTGTTCCCTTGGCCGAGGCCCACATTGCCAAGGCCGGATTGTCGCACCAGATCAAGGCGGTGACCGGCGATTTTTTTAAAGATCCTCTGCCGAAAGCGGACGTTATCACCATGGGCATGATCCTGCACGATTGGAATCTTCCTAATAAAAAACATCTGATCAAAGCGGCGTATGATGCCTTACCATCGGGTGGCGCGCTGGTGGCTGTTGAAAACCTGATCGATGACGAACGCCGCACGAACACCTTCGGGCTGCTTATGTCTCTTAACATGCTCATTGAATTCGGCGACGCGTTTGATTTTACCTTCAGCGACTACACCGCCTGGTGCAAGGAAGTTGGTTTCAAACGTTTTGAATTGATTCATCTGGCCGGCCCCTGCAGCGCCGCGGTGGCGTATAAATAATTAAAAATCATAGGGCGGGTTTGCCCGTCCGGGAGCGTCTGAAAGACGGGCCAGGAAAACCCGCCCCTACGTAATACAAATGAAAAAATTAATCTCCATATTTCTTTTCACACTCGTCACCATTTTTCTCACCGGAGAATTGTCCGCACATGCTCAATCATTCAAACACGTCGACTCGCAGTACATCGTGGCGCTCGGGGATCCGCAGGCGAAATCTGGAACAGGCGCGGAAAAGTGGGGATTGTGGACGCAGGACCCCGGCCCGCGCGGGTGCCGGTTGGATGAGTACGAAAATTTAAAATCGGCGGGTGGGATGACGCCGGCCCAATGGCAGTTTGATCCAAGTGACTGGTGGCTCGAGGAGCATGGGCTCTTAATGGAAAAGCCGCAGTTTCCGCTGGCGTCCGGCAAATATGTGGTCACCGGTGGGCGGGAGGTTACAGCCATTCTTACCATTACTCCGGCCGATGACAAAGGCGAACAGCGCTGGGAATTATCCGGCGGCGCCAAACTTTATGATGTTACGCACCTGCCGTGCCATGCGGCGCGTTATACTCCTGCCCAAGACGACACTTCCTGTTCGCCGGAGAAGGCCAAGTCGGCGTCTTATCCAGTGGCGCCGGGCGTGGTCATGCCGGAGGTGGAGGGCTGTCACAAGCAGGATTACGCCGTGCTTTTTGTGATGGGGGTTGAGGATAAGTAGGTTTCCGGTTGCCGGTCAGTCAACAGGTAATAAAAGAGTTTAAATTGCGTCTCTAAGATGTAGTAGTGTATACTTAACCGCGTTCAAACGAAGTCTTTTTTGTGGCACTCAAATCCTTCACATGCGAAGAGTTATATCATTATTATTGTGTGTGAGCTTATTAAGCTCGTCGGTGATTGCGCCCGTGCCAGCCTTGGCCCGACAAGGGTTAAACCTGCCGGCCCCGGGCTCGATGGTTGCTTTAAGTTCCGCGTATGTTCCGGTGCTCCTTAAAGGCATCAAAGTTCACCCCCAAAACCCTCTTTTGTTTGACTTCATTATCGACAGCGGCCAATCCGGCCTGGATCTTCAAAGCGCCCAATTCAAAGAGGAAACTCAGAAGCTGATTAGATATTTTCTGGCCTCATTGACCATCAAGGAAGATGATCTGTGGGTCAATTTGTCCCCCTATGAAAAAGACCGTATCATTCCTGACGCATTAAGTCAGACCGAACTCGGACGCGACATGCTTGCCCAGGATTACCTTTTAAAACAAATCACCGCGTCTCTTATCTATCCCGAAAAAGAAATGGGAAAAAATTTTTGGGACAAGATTTACAGGCAGGCCCGTGAGAAATTCGGCACCACGGATGTTCCGGTGGATACGTTTAACAAAGTTTGGATCATCGCGGACAAGGCGAAAGTCCTGGAGCGTAACAATGCGGGGTATGTGGTGGGCGCGCATTTGAAGGTGATGCTGGAAGAAGATTACGTGGCGCTGTCTCATCAGAAAGACAGCGCGAAGTCCTTGTCTCCTGACAAGGACGTAGCTTTGTCCAACCAAAAGGATAGTATGAAGTCCTTGTCTCCTGACAAGGACGTAGCTCTTTCCAAGGGTACCCCAGATTCTCAGTCCCCAGTTCTCCAGAGCTCCGGGGCACTGGCGACGGGGGAACAGGGGACCAATAACAAAGGAGTGGTGAATCAGCTTGGTTCGAAGATCGTCCGTGAGATTATCATTCCGGCCCTTGAACAAGAGGTCAACGAAGGGAAAAATTTCGCCTCTCTTCGGCAGATGTATTACGCCATGATTTTGGCCGCGTGGTACAAGCTGTCGATTAAAGACGCGCTGCTCAACCGGGTCTACAGCAATAAGAGCAAGACCGCCGGGATTTTATCCGACGATCCTACGGTCAAAGAAAAAATTTACCAGCAGTATTTGGAGGCGTTCAAGCGCGGCGTTTTCAACTACATCAAAGAAGATATCGATGCCGTAAGTCAGGAAACAATCCCTCGCAAATATTTCTCCGGCGGGGAGCGTATTTTCCAGATCCCGTCCCAAACGCTCATCGAACGCAGCTCGGTGCTTCAACCGGGAGAGAGCTTAACGTCCGGCGGGCCACAGGCACAGGTGAGTGTTCAAATGGACAGCCGTCAGGGTGAGGCGGATTCCGCACTTGCCGCAGACACGGTTTTCAACAGCCTAAAATATGGGTTGCGGGATGTTTCCCCTCGGTTAAGCAACGCGGTTCTAGCGCTTCTTTTAAAAGCCCGGGATGCTTTTGAGCCGGGTGCTGACTCTTCCAAAGTCAGACGGGAATTTGACGCTCTGAAAGATCATCTGCAAAAAGAATTGTCCGAAGACCTGCAACAGAGTTTAAATATCCTCATTGCGGATTTTAATCACGCGTTGGTTGTCTGGTTATTGCCGCATTACGGCGATGCGCAATTATTTAAAGATCGCTCAGGAAGGCTCGCGGATATCTCGACGGACGCTGCGATCATATTCCTTGGGATTTTAGGTGTGCATGGCCGTAATAAACTGGATGCACCGGACGAACAGTTTTATGCCAGCTTGGTGTTTAAGACTGTTCAGCGTGTCCTTGATGAAACAATGGCGATCGAAAGTAGAAAACAGGCCTCACGGGCGCTGATCAACGGATTGGCTATTTATGCCGATGATCAGAAATATCGTGAGTTTCTCCGCATTTTAGAGAGCGATCCGCGTTTGCAAGGTCGCTTCAAGGAGGCGGTCAAAGTTGCTTTTAACTGGAATCCTGATTTAACGGTTTCACAAAATTCTGATGCTGTTCATCCCATATTCAGTTGGTTTGCCAACCAGAGCATTACCGTTTGGCTTCGCCATGGCCTTTTTGACAATGGAAGAACGTTGCAGGATGTGGCCACGGCCAGCGGAACCAATCCCTTTGAAACCTGGCCGGGAATGGATCGCGAAGTCCTGGCTAATCTCAGAACTCTTGAAGAATTCAGCGGAGACCAGCCTGTTGTTCCCATGGACCAGTCCCCTCTTAAGGAACAGATGGACAAAAGTTTGTATGCTAGCGGACAACAGCAATCACTGGTACTTATGATTTCAAATTTTCTTAATGCGAGGGGAGAGGCGCGGGCCGACTTGCAAAAACAACTCATTGATCAAGGCGCCAAAATCATTCCCATCATGGTCACTCATTTGCAGGATCGCAATCTGTCAAAGGATTATCCAGCGTTGCTGGAGACGTTGGAAAAAATGGACCCTGAGGTTGTTTTAAATGAGTTACGCCGTCTGGCAAAAAGTCCCTATGAGATTATTGCCAAGACCGCGATTTCCGTCATGTTTCTAATGAAGAACGCCCAGATCTTGAATCGTTTGCCGGAGAGTGTGGTTTTTGACCTTCAGGGAGAGAACCTCAGTTATCTGTCGAAGTACTTGACTCTTCACCAAGGCAGGACGGCTATTGTGGAACAGAATTTCAGGGAGATCTTTGCGTTTAACCGGCGGGCCGTCTTGCGAATTGCCTATATCGACCCAAAAATTCAAGACAAACCGGATCTTGATGCTTACTTCAAAAATTTAATCCGATGGGTCAATGTGAGTGATTCGGTAGAATTGAAATTTTTGGCCTTCGCGCATATATCAACGCAGATTGTGGAACATTTGTGGGACTTTGGTTTTCATCTCTCGGAAGAAGGATTTGCCGATCACCAATACCTTCCTTTGTTGGTAAACGAATTGAGTTCCTTGTTCGTGCAGATCAAACAGTCCCGAGAATCGGGTCTCGACAATGAAACGAGGAAATTTTATCAATTTGCGCAGCTGGTCTTAAAGCTGGCCATGGACGCACGGTTGTATGACAAGCGTTATATAAAGGTGTTTCGGACAGTTCAGAATAAGGACATCCAAATGGATTATCCTGTGGAAACAATGTTGGCGCTCTCGGCTGAAAAGGGTTCATTGCCTGCGCTCATTGAGTCTTTGATGAATACGGATTTAAACGCGGATGGGATCCTCAAAGATGCGCAGACGCAAGTGCCTTCCGAATGGATCGATCAGGTCCATACAGCTTTAGGACGAATAAAAGAGAAGTTGCCCCAGGGTTCGGACGTTTGGGGATTTTATGCGCAGGCTATGCGCCCTGTACTGGAGGCGATAAGGCAACAAGCCGCTGCGGTTCAATCCGGTAAATCAACCGACAAGAAGACGTCGGTTTCGGATTTATCACGCGGGGAAAATGACCTGCGCGCCTATGGCGCTTTTCCGACGATGACGGATGCGCGCAAAGAGGAGTTGATGGGTATATTGCTGCGCGCGCAAGGGCAAGAGCTTTCGCAGGCAAGGCGGGAGTTAATCCAGTCGCAAGACCAGAGTTTGATACCGCCATTGCTCAAAGCAGTAGAGACAGGTGCCAAAGCAGGCGAATTTCTGGAGGTGTTAAGCGCCATCGTCCGGCGGGGGGATGATCGGATCAAAGATCGGTTGCTTCCCTTGTTAAATAGCCGTGATCCGTTAGTGGTCAACCGTGCGGCCGAGGTCTTGGGTAAAGTGGGGGACGCCACCACGATACCGGCCATTATCAAAGCCCTCAAAAATAATCTTGCCCATCTGACGGTTGTTCTGGAGAACTTCGATGACCCTCAAGTCATTGCCCCTCTCATGGATGTCATCAAGCGTAAGGATTTCAAGGATGGCGCCACCAAAATCATGGCTCTGCAAAAATTGCGTCAGTTTGATGATCCAAGGATTAAGGATCTTTTGGTTGAGCTGTCGAAGGCTTTAAATGACTCGAGTGAATTGAGCCGAAAGGTCATCGAAGGGCTTGGTGATTATCGCATGACCGAAGAATTGATCCGCAGGCTGGATGCTAAAAGTTTTTTGAACAGCGAAACAATCGCCCAGCTAAGGAAAATCGGTGATGCGGCGGCCATCCCGGCCTTATTCAGAGTCTACGAGCGGGAGAATTTGCAACAATACAAGCGTTATAAAAACGTGCTCTATGCGGACGTGGTGCGCGCCTTTGCCCGGCTGGTACCAAAGGCTGTTGCCAATCAGCGGGCCAAAATCAATGAGATATGTCTGGATGCGATCAACAGTCAAGCGGCCCGCCCGCAAGGCATTGCCGGTATTATCATGACGGGGGATCTTGACCTTCGTCAAAGCATTCCCTGGGACGAGGCCTTGCCGACGGCCACCATCATTGAATTATTTGAGAATATGAATTGGGAAGGGCTCGATCAAAACGCATTTGACGGGGTTTTTAAAGAGGCCTTTGAACGAAATATCGGCGTTCGTCAGAATTTAATTGAAGCCGTAGATGTATTTATAATGCCCGAATCTTTCAACGCGTATGTCGAACAGTTGATGCATTGGCTCAATCTGGAGGGTAGCCTGACGGACCGCCGACGCATGGAAAATTATGGACGAATGGGAGTCGAGCTTGCGAAACATCTCTGGTACGCGGGGTTTCATCGGGAAAAGGATAGGTATCTGGATAATGAGGCTTTGACGGCGATCGTCCCGCCATTGATTTCCGCTTATATGTCCTGGTCTAAGCATGAAAAAGTGTCCGGGATTGACCACGAAAAGGTTGATCGCCTGATGCGGCTGCTTATCAAATTATTGATTGATGCGCGTCTTCATGACGCCGCCTTTATTAATTTTGTCATCTCTGACCCTCACCTGGAACGTATGAGTCTGGCTAATCATTTTCTCATCGGCACACAACGGTCGCCCGGCCTTTTAAGACAGGTCTTTGCCCGGGAAGGCGCCCCGGCTCTCATCGCAGGCATTGCGAATGATCAGATGTTCGATGCCAAAGCGATCCTCGGTAAACTTAAGACAATCTCCGACTCCCGTCTTCGGGAAACGACCGGATTTTTAGGGCCCGGCGCAGAGAAGTTGTTGGAAGAGATCCAGGCAAGCCTGAAGGCCGATGACATCTGGAGCGGATATCAGAAATCGCTGCGGCCGATTTTAGAAGAGTTACAAAAACAACCTGCCGCCACAGTGGTATCATCGCTATCGGCGGCGGCTGCGGACGTACGGAATCTCCTTAATATTTTGGCCGGCTCCGATAAAGAGGCGGCTGAGCGTGCGCTGCTCGATCTGATTGCATTAAACCGGCCGGAGTCGGCGGTTCCGCTGATTGAGTTGTCGAAAAATGCCGACAGTGCGGTGCGTTGGCGCAGTGTCCGGGTCTTAAATGCCGTTGATGTGGCCGATCGTCCGGACGTCGTTGATGCATTGATTTTGCGGCTGAGGGATTCAAACCCCGAAGTGTCACGTTTGGCAGCCAAGGGGCTGGGCAGCTTGGGAGATCGCCGGGCCGTTGAACCCCTCATGGGCAAGGCTTTAACCGGAAATGAGGAGGCCATCGAGGCCCTCGGAAAATTAAAAGATCGGCGCGCCGGTGGAGTTCTTTTGCGTATGTTTTTGGATTCTCAATACCCCGTGAGTAAATATGCCGCGGTTGCGTTGGGAAGAATCGGCGGGCCCGAAGCGGTCCAAGGGTTGGCGGGGCAATTGAACGCGTTGATTTCAAATTTTGAACGGATGATTAATGAGAAAAAAGCGGACGTTTCCCAGTTTGCGAATCAGGTGAATACCCAGGTGATTCCCATTATGGTTGCTTTGCGCCAGACCGGTGATGCCCAGGCCATCGAGAGTTTGATTCCATTGGAGAAAAGTCCTGTGTTTGCATTTTATTCTTCGTTGCGGGCTGAAATGATAAGTGCCTTGACCCGTCTGGTTTCCGAGGCCACGGGCGAGAAGAGAAAGGAACTGATCCGGATTTTTCAGCAATCCTTAAATGACGTGGATCCCTTGGTCGGTCGGGCGGCCGCCGCAGGCATCATCATGACCCGGGAGACCGATTTGATCACTGATCAGGTCATCGAGCGGTTGTTTAAAGAAAAGACCGTACGAATTTTAATGGAGAACATTCTTTGGAGCGGCCTGGCGGTTGACTATTTTGACCCTATTTTTCGAAGAGGATTTAAGCAAGTCTCCAACGCCCAGTCCACACTTGAATCGGCCTTTGATTTCTTTGTCGATCCGCAACTGTTTCAGCCCTTTGTTATACAGATGTTTCACTGGCTCGAATTAAGGGAAGGCCCGACCGCAGACGTTCGTCTTGAAAATTGGGGACGCATGGGAATCCTCACGGTTGGCCATGTGTGGAGGTTTGGCCTTGAAATGGAGGACGGCCGTTTTCTGGATAATGAAATGCTGGCTGATACGGCAGGAAAATTTGTGAACGGATACTTCCAGTGGGTGCGCCAGGCGGACCTATCCGGGGAAGATGCGCGTAAATATAATCTCCTGCTGCGATTAATAGGGAAACTCATGGCCGATGGCAGAACGCATAATGCCGAATATGTGGGACAGGGGCCTAATCACCAGGATTTGGCCCGTAAAAATATTGTTCCTCAATTTATCGGAGGCAGTCCATATGTCCGGGGTGTGCTCAGCAACCTGAGTGTCCGGGAAAAAGAGGATCTGGGAACAATCATTCAGGAAAACCAGGACATCGATTCGATATTAAACGGTGCTTTAACAATTCAGGATGTGAGATATAAAGATGTGGCGGTCAAAATGGTCAGTGCTGTAAGAAAAGCATTGGAGTTTACCCGCAAAAAGACCGGGGATGATGTATGGGAGGGTTATGATGAGGCCATAAAGCCGGTTGTCGAAGCCATCAAAAAACAAACCGCAGCGCTGAATGCTCCATCCGTTGCAAACGCCGACACTCAATCCCCCGGGGGTATTGATCTGAGTTCCAAAAATCTTGATTGGGATGTGACCTCGGACGGAACCGGGGTGGAGATGAAATTTGATCCTGCGGTTGTCGCAGAATTTGAACGCGGAGATTTCTCCGGCGTTTTTCCCGTCATCCTTCGCATCACCCCCATATCCAGCCCGCGGCCTCTGTTGGGTCTGGACAGTACAGACCCGCCGGCTCTGGCCAGTCTGTGATCCAAAATAATTTAATCATTTTCTTAAAAGAATGTGGTAGTCTGGCTCCGTTTCTTGGAAACGGGCAGTAAAGGTTTATGCTGAGGTTTTCCGTCT
>JAEUSC010000325.1 GCA_016789035.1 Candidatus Omnitrophota bacterium | reverse complement strand
GGCGCTATTCAGGGTGAAGTCTATTTCCGTGGTTTGGCCGGCGAGCGTTTTGCGGTTAGAAATAGCGGAGCCTCAGCGGTAGTGGAAGGTATTGGCGACCACGGTTGTGAATATATGACAGGCGGACGGGTTGTTGTGTTGGGAAATACCGGACGCAACTTTGCTGCAGGCATGAGCGGAGGTATTGCATACATTTGGGATCGTGATGCAACATTTTCGAGCCGATGTAATAAGGGCATGGTTGAGCTTTTTCCTGTAAAGGAAAAAGAGGATGTCGCTGAATTACGCGGCTTGATAGAAAGTCATCTTAAGTACACGCAAAGCACTGTTGCCAAACAAATCTTAGATCATTGGGACAATTGTTTGCCGCAATTTGTAAAAGTTTATCCGACGGACTATCGAAGGGTGATTGAAGAGGCAAATAAAGCCAAGAATGAAGAATTGTCACAGGTCTCGCATAAATCATAACGGAGCAAACATGGGTGATGTTAAAGGGTTCATGAAGTATGATCGGCAGGATTTTAAAAAAGAATCTGTCGCTGATCGCGTTAAACATTGGAAGGAATTTACCAAGTTTCTTCCTGAAAAAGAAATCAAAGAACAAGGCGCCCGGTGTATGGACTGTGGCGTTCCTTTTTGTCAATCCGGTTGTCCCATCGGTAATATTATTCCTGACTGGAACGATCTTGTGTATCGTGACCGGTGGCAGGAGGCAATTGAACGATTGCATAAAACAAATAATTTTCCCGAGTTTACCGGCAGGGTTTGTCCAGCCCCGTGTGAAAATTCCTGTGTTCTTTCAATCAATCAACCGGCCGTGACTATTAAAAATATTGAAGTTTCTATCGTCGAGCGGGCTTATGATGAAGGTTGGATTAAGCCTCAGCCTCCTAAGCAACGTACGGGGAAAAAGGTGGCTGTCATTGGATCGGGTCCGGCAGGGTTGGCCTGTGCCGATCAATTGAATAAAAAAGGTCACAAAGTGACGGTCTATGAAAAGAATGAAGTTGTCGGAGGTCTTTTGACGTTAGGCATTCCCGATTTTAAGCTGGAAAAATGGGTCGTTGAGCGCCGAGTTAAGTTGATGCATCAGGAAGGTGTAAACTTCAAGACAGGGGTTAATGTCGGTGTCGATGTAAATGCGACTGAATTAAAAGATAAGTATGACGCGATTGTTTTATGTGGCGGTGCCGAAGATGCTCGCGACCTTCCCATTCCGGGCCGAGAATTAGAAGGCGTTTATCAGGCCATGCATTTTCTCCCCCAGCAGAATCGTCGTGGCGCATTAAATCTTCATGTGGATCCTAAGGAAAGTGTTATAGCAAAAGGAAAGAAAGTTGTTGTTCTTGGTGGCGGCGATACGGGTTCAGACTGTGTGGGAACATCAAACCGACAGGGTGCCGTCTCCGTCAAGCAATTTGAATTGATGGCTGTGCCGCCGGAAAAGCGATCTGCTGACAATCCGTGGCCGAACTGGGCATTGATTTTCAGGACATCCACTTCTCATGAAGAGGGCTGCGAACGCGATTATGGTATCCTCACAAAAAAGATGTCAGGCGAAAACGGAAAACTCAAAAAACTGCATTGCGTCCGTCTGGAATTCGGCCCCAAAGATCCTGCAACGGGCCGTAGCCCTATGAAAGAAATTGCCGGGTCTGACTTTGAAGTGGAGTGCGATCTGCTTCTTTTAGCCATGGGTTTCATGGGACCGGTCAAGAAAGGGTTGATCGAACAGTTAGATGTCGAGATCGACGCGCGAGGTAACGTAAAAGCTGATGCCAATAAAATGACGAGCATTCCCGGTGTTTTTACCGCTGGTGATATGACCCGCGGCCAATCGCTGGTGGTTTGGGCCATTCATGAAGGACGCGTGGCTGCCGAAGGTGTTCACCGATTTCTCTTAAAAGATTCAGCTCTCCAAAAATAACCCTAACGACAATTTCTTCAAGTCAGGAAGGATGTGGGTCGTGCGTAAACTTCTTATTATTTTGTTTGTTGGTCTTTCCATATTTGGCTGCAACAGCCGCGAAAAGCAACCTGAAAAGAAAGCAGCAGTTGTTGACTCCAGTCTTTCCAAACAAGCCGCGATGAAGCTGATTCAGCAGGGGGTTGATTTCTTAAACCAGCAGGATGTGGCTAAAGCCATCGTCAGTTTCGAGGGCGCCGTTCAGGTGGATCCTTCTAATCTTCAGCCGTACATGTATTTGGCAGAAATATTTATAAAGATGAAAAGTTATCCGCAAGCCATTGGTGTTTTAGAGCGCGCGATTGATACGTTTCCGGATAATGGATATTTATTTTATATGTTAAGTCTGTCTAATCAGGGGAATCAGACGCCATTGCCCGCTGTTTTAGCGGCCCGCAGAAGTGTTGAATTATTTCAAGCGCAGAAAAACGAAGAAGGCTACAAACAATCGCTGTTGCTTATGGAATCCCTGATCAAAACCGAGCAGCAAAAGCAGGCCTCCCAAACAGGACAGATGGATGGCTCAAAACCGCCGCAACGGACTGTCGACAGTTTCTAAAAACTCTTTCCGAAGGAGTTTGGGCGTTATTGTGGTGCTCATTTCCTGCCTCATTTCTTCTGAGGTTTCCTCGGAGACCATTCTTTTTAAATCAGGCAAATCCATTACTGGAGTTATCAAAGAAAAAACCGATAAGTCTATTATCCTGGATGTGGGATTAGATGTGCCCATGACGTACTATTTGGATGACGTTAAAGACATTCTTTCAGACAAGACCCATAAAGCCAATGAAACCGACGGGTCCGGTGACAAGCAGGCGGATGCATTGGAAAAGGAAGGTCTGAATTTAATTGAGCTGGGACAGATGCAGGAAGGGCTGTCTTTGTTAAAAAAGGCGATTGACTTAAGCCCTCAGGCTGACCGGCATCTGAATTTAGGGTCTGTTCTTTTTGGAAACGGTGTGGCTGCATTTAAGCAGGGCCAAAAAGATAAAGCCTTACGTATTTTTCAGGATTCTCAACAAGAACTAGAGAAAGCCATCAGCCTTTTTGATAAGAAGACGCAGCAAATGTTTTTGGGCCAGGCGTATTTTATGTTGGCAGAAATGCAGTCCCAGGGATTCGGAAATATCCATGAAGCGAATAAACTTTATGAGCAATCCCTTTTCTTTTATCCAAATCCAGCGGCCGAACGGGCCTTAAAGCAATTAAATCAATAAGACAATTTCATTTAATTGAGATGATCATTGGCTAATGCTTGCGGTCCTTACATCTGCAGTTTTATTTAGCCTTTCGTTTCCGAATCCATTTTCTCATTATGGTTTTGGTTGGCTGGCGTGGTTTGCATTCATTCCTTTATTTATTGCCGTGCAGAATTTACCGCGGCCCCGATTGAT
>JAEUSC010000186.1 GCA_016789035.1 Candidatus Omnitrophota bacterium | reverse complement strand
GATGCAAACGATTCCTTAGGATTAAATTCTCCTATGCTAAACGCATTTCAGGCGGCGCAGCCGCAAGCCTCTAGCCCGTTTTCATTTCCTCTTTCCAGACCGGCCCAAGCGCACGCACTCGTAGGTGGAATCTTGGTCATTATGGTTTTGGTTATTCTACGGGTCAGCCAGAGAAAGGACCAATAGTGTGGTTTCTTTAACTCATCTGTCCAGCCGGGCAATCCCTTTTTACCTGCATCGATTTTTATGCCGCCAGCCGAGATGGGGGTGCCCTTAATGCTTTTTATCCCATAGTTTATTTGGTTCCATTTGTGAGCCGTGTGCCTTCACAAGCACTTTGTCTGGATAACTTTCATATTATAGTATAGACTTGTGGTAAAAATTTGTGGGCAAGCCAAAAATGGGCGGGGCCAAACCAGTTGTTTTCTTAAATTCCTGTGGTTTTATCCATCCTGCAAAGACTTGAATATATTACAGTTGAGATAATTTACAATTACCTGGCAGGAATTCTTAATTCTTTACAAATTAATCAATTTTCAATATAATTGACGCCTTAATCTTATCTCTACCTAAGATTAAAAATATGTAGTTTATATAATAATTTTAATGGGTTAGGAGTTCTGGAAAACCCGGTTTTTCCAAAATTGGAGAGTCTATGAGCCAACGCAATATTTTTATTTTTATCCTGTTAGGGGCGGTCAGTTCTCCTGTTGTGTATGCCTTTCAATTAGGAACTCTCGATATCAAGCCCGTTGTTTCCATAAAAGAAAAATTTGACGATAACGTCCGATATTCGGAAACGAATAAAATCAGTGATTGGGTCATGTTTTTGTCTATGGGATTGGAAGGCAAAAGGGAGACCAAGGTCGATACACTCTCTTTTAACGGCAGTATTTTGCAGAAGATTTTTGGTAAGGAAAATGATTTAAACGGGCTTTCCCAGCAGCTCGGGCTGAAATATAAAAGAGATTTGTCCGCCTATGACCGCGTAACGGTCAGTAATAATTTTACTCATGCCGATGAAGCTACCACTCTTGAAGATGAATTCGGCCGGGTTGCAGGCCGATATAATTATTATAAAAATTTTCTGAAACTAGGGCTTGAACATGATTTTACCGAGCAGCTGACGGGTAAACTCAGATATGCCAATGAAACATATAGCGCCAGCATAAATACCGTGAGTGATTCTGTGCTTAACCGTCCAGGGATGGAACTTGCCTACGCGTTTAGCTCCAGAACCATTGGGTCCGTGTCCTATGATTATGCTAACCGGGCCTTTGATCCTGACGGAACGGTCCATATTCATACAACACAGGGCGGGATCAGACAGTTTCTTACCAACCAGGTTTATGTCGATGTGAAAGCTGGAATCAACCAGATAACGACCACGGATGACCGCCACACCACCAAGCCCAATTTTCTTGTTGGAATCTACAACGACATTGACCCGACCACGCAAGTAGGCTTAACATTTTCGAGATCTTATGATGTTGCTTATTCTTATAGCGAGTTGTTTAATAATTGGAATGCCAATTTATTCTGGTCCAGACAACTGACATCCCGGCTTAATTTGACCCTGGCCGGTTTTTCAGGGGCGGGGAAGTTTGATTCGGGGGTGAAGGACAAATTTAACGGTGTAAACACCTCGCTGGAATATGAGCTAAAAGAAAATATTAAGTCCAATCTCGGCTATTCTTTTACTCGCAGTGACTCTTCTCAGGCGGGAAGTGATTACGATAAAAATACAGTGTTTATGGGTATAACAGTTGAGTTTTAAACTTCTATGCTAAAGCAATACGCAACATTCTTCAGACGGGCCACGATACTTTTTGATATGCTGCTTATTGCAGCATCTTTTCATATTGCTTACTACATTCGTGAGCAATTTGAAGGTCTCTATTTTTTCAAAACTTATTTTTGGCTCATTCCTTTTCTTGTTTTGACATGGACAGTCTCCCTATACATGTTAGGGATGTATCAGTCATTCCGTCTGCGGCGTTTGGGCCAGGTGCTCTCCATTATCCTGCGGGCCGGCGTGACGGTCTTTATTGTGTTTGGTTGTGTGACTTATTTGTTTAAGATCGGTTATATTAGCCGGACATTCATCGCGGCGGTCTTTTTAGTGACCATCTCCCTTTTAACCATCGAAAAAGTGATATTGTTAGCGCTGCTACATCGGCTTCGATCCAAGGGATTTAATTTTCGCAATATTTTGGTTGTGGGAACTGGAGACAGAGCAAAAAGATTTATTTCGCAAGTTAACAACCATCGTGAATACGGCCTTAAGATTCTGGGTGTGATTGATGAAGACATGGGGAAGGTTGGACAAGATATCTGCGGCTATAAGGTAGTGGGAGACCTGGACTTCATACCGGATATCCTTTTAAGTACCGCAGTAGATCACGTTCTGTTTATTGTTCCGCGCAATTCCCTTGATAAAGTTCAGCCCATTTTATTGACTTGTGAAACTCTTGGGATATCGGTTAGCATTGCCACCGATTTCTTTCAAACGCAATTCACCAAACCTCACCAGGATTCCATGCTGGGCTTTCCGCTTTTGACATTTGAGACCACTTCCAATAAACATCAAGCATTGATTTTCAAGCGAATCATCGACATTATGGTTTCCTCATTCTTTATGATCATTTTGTCCCCGCTATTTTTGACACTGGTTCTTATTGTCCGATTAACGTCCGAAGGTCCCGCGATTTTCTCCCAAGAGCGCTGCAGTCTTAACGGCCGTCGGTTCAAGCTATATAAATTCCGAACCATGGTTAAAGACGCGGAAGGGAAGTTGAAAGAATTAATGGCCTATAACCAGATGGGCGGACCGGCGTTTAAAATGGACAATGATCCGCGGATCACACCCATAGGACGATTCCTGCGCAAATTCAGTTTGGATGAGTTGCCCCAGTTTTATAATGTTTTGAAAGGCGATATGAGTTTGATCGGACCCCGGCCTCCGCTTCCCTCCGAGGTGGAAAAGTATGACTTCTGGCAGCGGCGCCGTTTGAGTATGAGGCCCGGTTTGACGTGTCTTTGGCAGGTCAGCGGCCGCAACAAGATCAAAGATTTCGATGAGTGGGCGCGATTGGATTTGAGATACATTGATGAATGGTCCCCCATGTTAGACACAATGATTTTCTTAAAGACGATCCCGACAGTAGTGTTTGCTATTGGTGCTAAATAATAGTGCGTTTGCAGTGTATATAGATTTTGAATTTCTAATATGGTTATCGACGCGGAGGAAAAGAAAATGAATC
>JAEUSC010000185.1 GCA_016789035.1 Candidatus Omnitrophota bacterium | reverse complement strand
CAACTGGCCAAAGAACTGTTGCGCAACATGCCGGATCTCGAAAAAAGCCTTTCCCGCTTAAGCTGTGGATTTGCTTCACCTAAAGATATTCTCATGATCAGAAATGGTTTGCTGCGCGGGCCGGAAATACAAAATCATTTGGCAGAAGATAGTGAACAGTCTCGTTTGCTAAAAATCGATGACCTGAAAACCCTTCGTGAACTGCTGACACAGGCGATCAATCCGGATATGCCATTGGCCAAGCCCGAAGGAAAGATTATCCACCCTGGCTTTAACAAAGAACTTGATGAGTTGCGTTCCATCCAAGACAATGGCCGGGAATGGCTCAAGAATTATCAGGTTGAGGAAATTAAGAAGACCGGCATCAATTCGCTTAAAGTCGGCTACAACAATGTTTTTGGCTATTACATTGAAATAACAAAAGCCAATCAGAAAAATGTTCCTGCGACATACATTCGAAAACAGACGCTCGTTAACGGTGAACGCTACATCACTCCGGAACTCAAAGAGTATGAGGAAAAATTCCTGACAGCTCAGGACAAGATCCTGGCTATTGAGCACGAAATCATTAAAGACATCCAACAAGCCATTCTCAACGAGACTAGCGCACTGCATGCCTATGCCGATCAGATCGCAACCATCGACTGCCTTCACTCTTTGAGTGTTGTGGGGCAGCAGCAGGGTTATATTCTTCCTCAAATTGAGGATTCAACCGTTTTGGACATACAAAACGGCCGACATCCTGTCGTGGAATCAACCTCAACGGAAAACTTTATTCCCAACGATACATATCTGAACTGCGAAGACAATCATCTGGTCATACTGACAGGGCCCAACATGGCGGGAAAATCGACTTACATCCGCCAGTCCGCAGTTCTTGTCATCATGGCACAGATGGGAAGCTACATCCCCGCCACCACTGCTATCGTCGGTATTGTTGATAAAATTTTTACCCGCATTGGCGCGCACGATGAAATTGCCAAAGGCCAAAGCACGTTTATGGTGGAAATGACGGAAGCCGCCGACATTCTAAACAACATGACGGAACGCTCATTGATTATTCTTGATGAAATTGGCCGGGGAACCTCCACCTACGACGGCTTAAGCCTCGCTTGGGCGCTGGCCGAACATCTTCAGTCCAAAAAGGCACGCACACTTTTTGCAACGCACTTTCATGAACTGACAGCTTTGGGCAATCAATTATCTGGAGTCAAAAACTTTAACGTGGCGGTCAAAGAATGGGAAGACAAAATTATCTTCATGCACAAGATTGTGGCCGGATCGACCGATGACAGCTATGGAATTTATGTCGCCAAGTTGGCCGGAATTCCGGAATCTGTCATCCAACGCTCCAAAAAAATTCTTCGCGACCTTGAAACAGGCTCTCGCCGCGCCATGAAAACAAAGACCGAAAACGATCAGCTGAATTTCTTTTCCGCCTCGACAGATGAAACTATGGATGAAGTCAGAAAGGCCCTCAAATCGGTGGACGTTAACGCCTTAACTCCAGTCGAAGCTTTGCTTAAATTGAATGAGTTGAAAATAAAATTCAAATCATAGACCATGGTCACCATAAGCGTTTAACTTATACACACACCGTACAATTCCTATGCCTAAAGTCCAAATCCTACCCTCTGATGTCATTGCCAAAATCGCCGCCGGCGAAGTCATTGAGCGCCCCTCTTCTGTTGTTAAGGAGTGCATAGAAAACGCGTTAGACGCGGGAGCCTCGTCCATTGAAGTCCATTTGAAGGACGCTGGCAAACAATTGATTCACATCAAAGATACGGGTTCGGGAATTTCGAATGAGGACCTTGGCAATCTTTTCCAACGCCATGCCACAAGCAAAATCAAAGCCATCGATGACCTTCAGGCCCTGCACTCTTTAGGATTCCGAGGTGAAGCGTTATTCAGCATCGGTTCGATTGCGGATATCGTTCTGACCAGCCAGACAAAGGAAAACCCCTTGGGATGGCTGCTGCACGTGCGTGGAGGCGAACGTCAAACCCTGGAGCCGGCTGCAACCTCAAGTCACGGGACCGACATTAAAATCTCCGAATTATTTTTTAATGTGCCAGCACGACGAAAATTTCTGAAGTCTAATACAACAGAAATGAATCAAGTCTTACAGACATTCATTCCCTACACACTTCTATACCCGAACGTCCACTTTAAGTTAACCAATAACGGCCGGACGATGGTGGAAGTCAAGCCGGTCAATTCACTCAAAGAACGGGTTGCACTTTCATTAAACCTTGAATCCAAGCATTTATTAGAAGTCGACCAAACCTTCAAAGATGACAACATTCGGCTGCGGATGGTCCTCGGTGATATCAACATCCAGCGCACACGACGCGACCTGCAATATTTCTTTATTAACAACAGACCCATCGACCATCGCTCTCTAGGCTTTCACATCAACGACATCTACAAACTCATTTTGCCTCCTTCAGTCTACGGTTGTTTTGTCATATATATGGAGATTGACCCAAGCACCATTGATGTGAACATCCATCCGACAAAACGTGAAGTCAAAATCGAACAGGAAGGTCGATTAATTTCTCTTATTCGCAATACCGTTGAATATACGCTCATGTCAAAAGGCGGCATGCGCACTCTTTTTGAGCCACAACGCACTTTGGAGCCGACCGTAAACGATTCTAATTCCGTTTCCGCGGACCAAGGTATTGAGGCCCAGCAAATCATTTATAACCCCGGTCATGTTCAAAGTTCATTGAATCCCGCGCGTCTTTTTGAACGTGCCACGCCCCTATTCGCCAATCAGGATGTCTTTAGCCCGGAAATGGACAAGCATCTTTTTAACGAAACGCCCGTCCACTCTCTTCATGAGAAGTTTAGCCAAGCGCGGCATATCGGAAGCTTCATCAATAAATATCTGCTTTGGGAATCTGGGCCATCGCTGATTCTCGTAGACCAGCACGCCGCTCAGGAAAGAATCATGTTTGAAAAATTTAAAAGTCAGATCGATGAGGGTGCTGTGGAAGTGCAGAATCTTTTGACACCCATTGTGGTCAAACTGACTCCTCACGAAAGGATAGCCTGGGAAGAATCGAAACAAGCGCTCCAGCAAGCAGGCCTGGAAACAACCGCATTCGATGACGACACCGTTGCGATCCAGACGATCCCGGTGTTGATCAAGGACGCCGAACGGTTATTGCGAAGCTTGCTTTCTGGAGATAAAGCCGAGCGCTGCGATCATCTGACAATTGCCCGGCGGGCCTGCAAGGCTTCGATTGTCACGGGCGATAGACTTTCGCCGGAACAAGCCCAGCATCAGCGCAAACAATTGCTCATGTGCAAAGATCCCTTCATCTGTCCACACGGACGCCCCACGGCCATTGAGATCACCGACAACTTCCTTGAAAAACAATTTCTAAGATCTTAGACTCCGGCTAGGTTGGACAGCAACTAGATAGGAAGAAAACGCCCCCTCATCCCTTGCATATAATTGTTAAGACGCCCCCATTCTCGTTGCGCCCTTTCTATAGAGTCTATGTTGAGTCCCTGTCGCCAGACATTGAATTCGAAATTCATAGGACAGGCCATAATCGATGAACTGGCAGTGTCAACCTGCAGGCGGATCCAGCGGATCCCGTCTTCAAAATTCCGGTTGATTTTCTCCAGTTGATTTAAAAGACGCAAGAAAAAATCTCTCCCCTCCTGGGTTCGTGAATAGTAGTTACGATAATCTTCAAGTAAATGCGCAGCCCACCCGTAATTATTTTCCTGCGCTCGATACATCCGCGCCAACTCATTTGAGCTCTGATCCAATGCTTTACTTTTCATGGCTAAATGAGTCGACAGATCTCCGGAAGGATTTGTTTTGAGATCAAACGTAATCAACCGACTCTCGATGCCCCGTTTAAAATCAACGGAAAAATACTTCTTCATCTTGTACCCGGAAATTTTCAACCATTCTTCCGGAACCTTGACCCAAATCTGACGACTGCCTTCTAAATTTCGACCATTAAAAACAAATATCCCCAGTTTCTTTTTTGTCTTCCAACCGATGGCGATAAAATCGTTCCGGTCATCCAGCTGCATAAAATCCATAACATGGATCGAAGCATTTTCATCAACGCAGCGCAACTGTTTGAACAATTTCGGCCATGATGTATTTTGAATCAGACCAGTCAATTTCTCCCAACTGTTACGGGCATGAAATTCTTCGGGGGTCACAAACTTATGGCTGATCACACCTGTCTTCGGGTCTTTACCGCCGGGAATGGTAATCATGTGGCCTAAATGGCCCAGCCATTCGCGAAGGTCGATCATGACCGGAACTCCCAGATGGGCCAGAACTATAATTAACTCCATGAGTCCTGTAGCGGGGCCACCGAATTCTTTAAGAGGAAATTCGTCATAATTGCTGGGATAAATCAGAAGCTTCTGCTCTTGGTCCTTTAACTGCAAAGCATAATTCAAACCGCCGCTTAAGTAATGAGCCGGCTGCCCATTAACCACCTTGTGATAGTCTTTGTGAACATCTCCAAAGTACAGTTCGATCTGAACACCTACTTTCTGGCTCAGCCGAGTGAAGGTCTCGCGATCTTCCGGCGTGTATGTTTCCAGAATAAAAGCAATCGTCGTGTTCTTATGATCCGCATATTGCCGTGCGGCCGACCAAACCACCTCCCAAGGTTCGGGTGAATCATAGTAACGGTGCGATTCAAAAACCTGGTTAAGCAGATTATTTTTAAGAACCTTATGGGCCAGGTCAATACGAACCTTTTTGATCCCGCGATCAATCTGCCTCTTGAGGGAGTCAATGTAATACTGCTGAACCTCGGGGTGAAAGGCATTTAAAAACACCTGGTCCACATTCTTTCCCCAATCATGAAGATGTTTAACCAACGTAATTTTTCTCTTACCATCCACCACACTTTCGTGAGCAGCAAACAGACTGTTACGAAGAAGAAGTTCATGAATCGAGAAGTTCTGCTCCTCCTCGCTTAACGGACGATGAATACTCCAATGCAAGTTTGCGCTGGTGATGCCATCCGGCGCCATCCACGGAATAAAATCAGCCACCACTTCAACGTCATGGTCGCGCGCCGTTCTCAAGAACACTTCAAAGTCCAAATCCACATCGCCTTGTGACAGCCGGGGATTTAAGATTCTCATGTCTTTAACGGAAAACGAATTGCCATAATAATCGCGCATCAGCGCAAATCCTTCGACCTTTTGGTACTTTGTATCGTACCCCTGGACTTCGACGGTTATTTCATGATTACGCAACAACTGCGAATGGGTGGAATCCAACTGATGGACCTGCTCGGAAATGCTGCCTGTATTTGAGGGAACACCAATTTGATAAAGACCGCCGTAAATGTAGATCGACTGAATACCTATCGTAGAAAAATACGGAATTATTTCGGTAAGCTTTTTTAAACTGTCCCGATAAACAACCTTCCCGTTATGATCAAGTTCCGCTCCCACATCCATAAGAGATATGGATAGCATCACTGGAATCTTCTTAATAGCCGAGGACGAGTTACGGGTCGCATGGCCTTGCGATCCAGGTGTCCGTATTGTTTCAACAACGATCCCCCTTTGTTTAAAGAAGGACTTGTATGCTTCCAAGCGGATTTCGTCAGAAGGGTAAACTTCCACATAATCCTGTCCCGTAGCATATCCCAAAGCACGGGTAAACTCTTCGCTTAAGTCCATCACGAGCTTTTCTAGGGAGCGAACTATTTTTAACCGAACATCCGCCGTTTGTTCCCGTGAACCCCAGGCCAGCTTATGAACATGATCCACGATATCCCGAGGTAACGCACTGGAATACTGACGCATGGAACTATGAACAAACAACCACCTGTCTGACACAATCCTCTGAGAAACCACCTCCGAAAAATCATTCCATATATCCGGATGCAAAAGAAAGATGAGATGGCCGGCTTCGTTGACAATCCAAGGCCAACCATGACGATCACTATAAGTGTAAATTGTGCGACCACTGTCAGTGTAGGGGTAGACCGTGGGCTGATCACTCAACAGCATTTCACGGACGGCATCTTCGACTGGCTGAAAGCTCAGCGTTTGAAGATGATCGACAGAATAAAGACCGGTCTCGATAATTCTCATTGAAGGGTCGACATAAGACGGACTTATACGCACGCTCGCCAATATTTTTTGCAAAGGCGTAAGGCGAACACCGGACGATGCTCTCTGCGGCGGGGCGCCATTCTTGCCGTTGCGCTGACGGCGGTACTCCAAAAGAATTTCCGGACATGACGAGACGGTGTTTCGGACCAACCGCATTTCCTTCTGAAGGGCCTCGCCCTCTTCCCGAGTCGAACCAAAGACAAGGATCGTCGGATCGTTATTCGCCCGAATCTGCTGAACAACGCGTTGAACATTTTCAAGTTCAAAGCATATCAAACGCAACGAATCATCCGAAATGGGTTTGACCGAACCCAAATCGCTAAACAACCCTTCATGGCCCCCCAAGGGAGACGAGGCTTCGTTGTCTCGATGACGCTGATTTCGAAAATCGGCGAGAATTTCTTGTGCCTGAGTGACACTATCAACCAGCCGGTAATATTGAAAGATCTTAACGTCAACAACCTCTTGAGCAATGAGCACATGACGAATAAAGCGATCGACCATTTCCCATACACTTGACCTTAACAGAAGGATCGGCCGGATCACACCATCCTTATCGACCTTCTTTGTTTGAATAAGGTCCATCAAAGTAAAAAAAGCATGCATGGTCCCGATGCCCGGTTCAAACATTAGAAAACCGTGACCACTGTAATTGATCATGGCGGTCTCACGCACCAGACTCTTCGTAAATTTGATAATTTTTAAGTTATGATCGTTGTGAATATTATTTAAGACAGAGCCGTTTCCATTTGTTTGTCCCACGACAATGACGCGTGTCGCTGGGTTATTCACCTCTTGCAGTGCTTCCTGGGCTATCGCCGTAATCGGTCCTCCGCGTGTAATCAATGAATATCCGAAAGCTAAGTTTGCCTTGAGCATTTCTTTGATGGTGGCCTGCTCTTCCATGTGACCTTTTTCCAGCATGCGGCCTGTTCCTAAAACTCCAATGGCCGGCCCCAATCCCGCAAATGATTCCCGCGCATGAATAAACTCATTGATAATCCCCTCGACATCTAAGCGGTATTCCCCCCGGCCCGTCCATTTCTTCATAAATTCGTCGCTGTTAAAATAATTACGCCGGATTTGGTAAATTTCCTGCCTGATCTCCTCATTTGTTTTGCCTTCCCGATCGACGAACGTAATGAGTTTATCAACCGGCTGATAGGTAAGACCTCTGCGAGCCATTTTGCTGATCACTTCATATATGGGTTCATGACCGACCAAAACAATCGGCGTATCAACAAGCCCCCGGTCTTTTAGCAAAAGGAAGGCGAACAATTCATGAAATGTCCCCGCCCCCCCTAAGTAGACCTCCACCAATTGCGACAATTCAGCAAAACCTAAAATCCGAGTAAAGAAATATTTAAATGTCGCCATGTGGTCCAAATATAAATTGGGTTTTTCTTCAAAAGGCAGGGTAATGACAAGACCCAGGGACTGGCTGCGATCATAACCATCGCCATTCTGAGAATTGCGGCGAACTCTTCCAAGGGAGTGCCCTTTATTGGCCGCATGCATAACACCGGGACCGCCTCCGGTTATGACGTTATAAATTTCCGGGCTTTGGGAGAATATCTCCGCAATCAATTGAAACTCTTTTTTAATAACCGCCTTATTTTCACGGGCCGATCCATATGCGGCAATCGTCGGATAATTATTGGCACGAAGCAGAATGGCCAGACGCTGAACCTCTTCTAGTTCAGAACGGATCAATCGAATAGAGTTCTCCGAGAACGGCTTGACGGATCCCATATCCTGACCGTTTTCCTCACCAAGAGGCGAAGAAACTTTTCCATCAGTGCGGTTGTCCAGATATTGTTCGTATTCGAGAAGCTCTTTAGCCAACTGAAGGCTCGCGTTAAATCTTTTGCGTGCATGAAGATCGAAATGCCCCCTATACAATGGCAATGCTGACGTGCGCGCCGCCGCCAACAGTTTGAGAGCTATTTTGCGATGCAGATCTCGAAGTCTTGAGTTACCGGTATATAAATACCAGTATTTTTCATAATCGATCAGAGCCTCAATAATTTGATGTAAGGAATTAGAGCCAAAAGAATTAACATCGACCACGTTAAACTCGTCATTATCAAAATCGGCCAGGATATTGCGCGCGCTCGGCTCCCAATGATAACCACGCTCATTTAACAGGCTTATCGTCTCAATCAACCTTTCATACGCACTTATATTGATGTTGAGAATTTTTTCATAATGCGTGATCAAATCTTGTTCAGTCGCAACTTGAGTTCCGTTTTTATAAAGCAAGAAAGTCGCCTCGCCCAGCCGGGCCAGCTGAAAGCCAACATGGGTTAAGTCAAAGAGCGCGTCATCAATGACTTCCAGATTTTCTAATGAGAACACCCTGTTTGCTGAGGTCAGGTAGGAAGACATCCTGGGAAGCTTAACAACCACACCAGTAATCTGCGTATTGTAAACAATTCCCGTTGTCCCAGAATCGCCCTGCGGCACCA
>JAEUSC010000236.1 GCA_016789035.1 Candidatus Omnitrophota bacterium | reverse complement strand
TCATTCGCACAGCTATTCGCGAGGATGTACAAGGCGGGGATGTGACCACTCATGCGCTAGTGGCAGCATCTCACAGATCTGAGGCTGTCATTTTTAGCAAAGAACCGGCCGTACTGTGTGGCATTGAAATCGCGTGCAAGGTTTTTCGAGTGCTGAACCGCAATGTCAAATGCCAGATGCTTGCGAAGGATGGCCAAGAAATCAAGCCCATGAAACCAGTTTTAGCATTGTCGGGAAGCAGCCGTGCGCTTCTGACCGCTGAGCGGACCGCTTTGAATTTTTTAAGCTATTTATCCGCGATTGCAACGAAGACATTTCGTTTTGTTCAGCAAGTGAAACCCTATTCCTGCACAATACTGGATACAAGAAAGACAACGCCGACCTTGCGGTTCCTTGAGCGTTATGCTGTGCGCACTGGCGGAGGTTCTAATCATCGCCATGACCTGGCCGAAATGGCTATGATTAAAGATAATCACTGGTTGATTGCAGGCCGGGAGAAGATTGCAGAAGCAATGCGATTGATCCGTCAGAAGCGCGTGCCCGTTGAGTTGGAAGTGGACAATTTAAAACAACTCGAGGAAGCTTTGCAGTGGAATGTGGACATTATTTTGCTGGATAATATGACACCCGAAACAGTCAAAAAAGCGGTAGGGCTTCGCAATAAATGGAGCAAAAAAACATTGCTGGAAGTCTCCGGAGGGATTAACACTGAGAATATCCGCTCGTATGCAAAAACTGGCGTGGATCGCATTTCGATCGGGGGTCTAACGCATTCCCGAAACGCCATTGATTTTTCTATGGAAATTCTGCCCAAATGATATCAGTTAAAACATATATATTAATAACACTGCTTTTAGTGGCGTGTTTGCCAAGGACCGTTCTTGCCGCTGAAGAAAACATCCCTGCCCGCGTGTTGGAAGAGGCCATGTTTGACGACAGGCTGATCTTTAACGGATACGTCTCAAAATTCAAGGAAAAATCCAAGGAAGTCATCGTGGCCATGATGAATGACACCACCGTGAGCGGTTTTCAGCTGGCCGCAGTTCTCTCTATCTTCCGTGATGATATTGCAGATCAAGCGGTAGGCGCAGAAAAAAATTCTTATGAAAAGACGCTGCTGAGAATTTTGGCCCATGAAGATTCTCCTTTTGTTCAAGCCCAGACGATGAGCGCTTTAATTGCCTTAGACAGGTATAAATATTTCAAAGTCTACGTCCCCAAAGTTATTGAAAAGCTTGATCATTACAATGACGCGGTGGTTGAAATTGCTTATGCCGATTTGACCATCATAGTGTCGAAAAGTACGGCCAGGACCCGAGAGGCTAGAATTATTTTCAATACTCTTCGTAAAATGCTTTTTTTGTCGCGTAAAAAACTGGAATCCATTAATGAACCGGACGAAAAATTACGGAAGAAGCTAGATTTGCTGTTCTGGACCATCAAAGTTTTAGGCACCCAGGAACTCAACCAACTTCCACCTGAGGTCATTCGATTACTCTCATGTCCATTGATACGCTTTTGCCTCGCAAGCCAGTTCGCGCAGGGGTATTTGCCATATTAATCCTCTTAAGTGTTTGGCTTTGGTATCAATTTGCCTACCCTAGTTTCAGCCTTGTCGATCTATCTATATCCCGTTCTGAAGCATTGACAATTGCCCGTAAGTACATTAAGTCTTTTGCTGCTATTGATCCTGTCGATTATAAGCATGCCATTATTTTTGACGTTCCTACCAATACTGATTTTTATCTACAAAAATCGCTCGGTCTTAAAGGTCAGGAACAGTTTATGCGCCAGCATAATCTGGAGTTATATTTTTGGACGATTCGATTTTTTAAAGAGAATCAGAAGGAAGAGTATCGTCTCACCATTAGCTCAAAATCGGGAGAGATTATATCGTATTGGCACATTTTAGATGATGCTGCCAGTCGGCCTCCCGTCAATGAACAAGGTGCCAAAGAAAATGGCCGAGCATTTTTGACAAATACATTTCATTACGATTTTAAAGATTGGAATTTTCATGAAGAAAGTAAATCCAAGTTTGATAATCGTGTTGAAAATAAATTTAAGTGGGAAAAGAAGAATGTCTACGTCCCTTGGAGTTCCCCAGAGCAGGGCGGAGGAAAGATTTTGACAACGGTCACAGTTTCAGGGAATGAAATTCAGAGTTTCGTCAAGCAGACGTTTCTGGTTCCGGAGCAGTTTGACAGATATATTGAGGCTCAGAAAGAAACGGGGCGGAATTTAAGTTTAATTGGCCATATTGGTTCTATTGCCTTATTCATGGTTGCTATCTGGATCATTCAGGTCCGGCGCAACCATTTGTGTATGAATGTTACCAAGTTTTTTTATGTTTATCTTGCGCTTCTTTTGTTCTTGCTGACGATTGCCTCTGCCTTTAATAATGCCCAAGGGTATCTGTTCTCTTACCCGACAACTCAGCCATTTGTTTCGTACTTCTTAAGACAAGGCGTGTATGAGATGGTTGACCGGTTTCTTTTCTTTGGCTGTTTCATTATTCCCAGTCTTTCGGGAGAGCTTTTACGTTACGAAAACTTCCCGAAACGACACTGGATGGGTATTTTTCAAAATATGTCTACATCGTTTTTGACGCGTCCTGTGGGTAAAGCAATTTTTTTGGGATACGGATTTGCCGTTTTAATGTTCGGTTTCCAAACGTTAATTTTTGAATTTGGATTTCGATATTGCGATGTGTGGATGGAGCATGAACGTTTAAGCATGTTTTCAACGGCCTATTTCCCCTTTTTCGGAATATTACTGATGGCCTTGAGTGCAGGTGTTACTGAAGAAACGTTCTACCGATTGTTTGGCGTGAACGTGTTCTATACCTTCACAAGAAACACCTTCCTGGCTTTCTTAATTCCTTCCGTCATTTGGGGGTTAGGGCACACGGGTTATCTCGTTTTCCCTTTTTGGTTTCGCGGATTAGAGGTGACTTTGCTAGGGATATTTACGTGCCTTGTTTACCGGTCTTACGGGTTATTAACGGTCATTGTTCAGCATTATCTGTTTGATGCTTTCTGGGGAAGTTCTGTTTATCTTTTCGGAAAGTCCACGGGTGTTAATTTCTGGATGTCTATTGTTATATTAGCCTTCCCTGCGATATTCGGGTTCGTGGCATTCCTTATGAACCGTTCGCAAATCTTATCGGGGGTGCGCTGGCGCCTGACAAAGCAACAGAATTACAACCTAAATATTCTAAAAGGTCATATTTCTCTTAAGAAGACTCAGTCAAATTTTCACGCCGAAACCCTGAGGCAGGAATTAATCGGTAATGGTTGGGATATCGCAGTTGTCGACGAGGCCTTCACACACTGTGACATCGTCGATTTTTCAAAATAGGGCTATAATTTTGTTTGCACTTCAAAGTATTTTTTAATATACTGGCAGCAAATAAATTCTCCACACTAATTATAAGGCGTCATGCTTCTTAATCCAATCTCAGTCCATTCTCCTAAAACTATTCAGGAGGCTGCTAGGCTTTACAAGTCTTTGCCAGATGTAAAATTAATGGCTGGCGGCACATTTTTACTCAACAGTTTAAAGCTTTTGAAGCGCAAGGGTAATAAAACAGCAAACAACGTTGTTTCTTTAAGGCATATTCAGGGTCTTTATGGTATTTCTATTCAAGATGGTGTTTTAACAATTGGTGCCATGACAACTATTAGTGCTCTTTATGAATGTTCCTTGTTAAAGGATAATCTTTCTATATTAAATGTTGTTTGTAAAAATATATCGACGAATCCTATCCGGAATATGGCTACTGTCGGTGGAAATTTAACCTGCCGTTATACGTGGACAGAAATGGGAGCGGTCATGATAGCTTTAGACGCCCGCATGCATTTTGTTTCCGACCAAGGAGTGGATCATGTGATGACTGCTGAGGAGTTCTTTAAGGCGGGGGCAAGAACGGATAAGATTTTCTCCCATGTGACGATTATCCACAATCCGTTGTTACGTGTTTCGTATCAGCGAGTCAAAAAGACTATGCATGTGGATGTTCCATTGCTGGCGGTCTGTATATGCGGACAAACTAAAGACAAAGTCTTTAGCAACGTTTGGGTTTCAATTAATAATGGCGTTGGTTTCGCTCAAAGGGATTATCTGTTGGAAGCCTTTTTAAAGGGTAAGGCCGCCACTTTAGAAACGATTGAAGCATCTATGAATCATTTAAATCCAGAAATTTATGACAAACGCAGTGACGATTACAAAAG
>JAEUSC010000209.1 GCA_016789035.1 Candidatus Omnitrophota bacterium | reverse complement strand
GGTGACGTTTTTTATCTTTTATCGGCCAGTTGAAATTGAGGATAACTGGTGGCACTTGAGCGTAGGGCGATGGATGGCACAACATCAGGCCGTACCAAGCACAGACCCTTTTCCCGCCGTGGGGGAGGAGCAAAAGCCCTGGATTTTCACACAGTGGCTGGGAAGCAGTGTGATTTATGGAGCTTACTCGGCCGGCGGATTTGAAGGTTTGAAGTGGTTAAGGTTGGTTGTGTTTATTTTAGTGATTGGAATTTTTTATGCCTATGCCCGAAACGCTCTTCCGTTCGAAATCCTATTTTCTTTACTTCTGATTTTAGATTTTGGGTTAATAGGCAGGGTTTTGTTAAGGCCTGATATTTTTAATTATATTTTTATTGAAATATTTCTCCTTTTCTTATTTGCTCACTATGAAAATGGTCAGAGAAAACATCTATTGGCGATCGCGTTGCTGGGTATAGTCTGGGGAAACATACATTTGGGAAGCTTGGTATATGGTTACTTTTTAATTGTTTTGTTTGTAATAGCGGCGGTCGTGGAGTGGATTTCCGTCTCCTTTAAAAATGAGTCGGCTGAAAAGATAGTTGCGGTTAGGCGTAGGGCTCTGGAATTGGTGTCTTTATCGTTTGTTTATCCTGTTACCTTCTTTTTCAGTCCTTACGGGGTGCAGGGGGGATTGTATCCTTTTAAAGTCTTTCTTGTTCCTGATTTTATTTATTTTTATCAATTTGTTCATCTCATGCAGGAAATGCTTCCGCCATCCTATCTTTTTTCGTGGAATGGAATGTGGTTTATTGTTTTAGTGATTACGGCAATAGGAATGTTGCTTTCTAATCCCAAAGATAAGTTTTTGCACTGGATCTTATTTGTGGTCCCGCTATTTATGTTTCTAAGGGGAGGGCGAGCGGCAGGCCTTTTTGTTGTTATGACGGCTTTTGTGATTGTTGGATGTGCCCGAAATCTTAATTTTTTAAAGGCATGGCAAGCATATAAATACCGGGCCATGGTATCCACCAGTATCATGGTGGTGCTGGGATTGCTTTTATCAACGCAGCTGATATACGGCTTTTCTGAACGAATTTATGCACAAGACAGAATGAGGCCCATGTACACAGTGACAACGGATCCCCGTTTGCCGTTTTTAGCGCTGGAGTTTCTAAAAAAAAATCAGATAAGTGGTGTCGTTTTTACCAATGACAATTTAGGCGGGTTTTTGTTGTGGACATCATATCCGGCCTTGCGGCCGTTCGTTGATGGGCGTCAGCTTCATCCAGATCAATTTTTTCAATACACAGATGTTCTAAGAAATCCCCCTGAGAATTGGGACAGTCTGGCCTCACGATACGATCTGAGTATTGTATTGTTGGATTTGTCGTCAGGAGTTTCTATGCGACTGGGGCAGTATTTATCAAATCATCCGGGATGGCAGTTGGTTTACTTGCAAGGTGTGACGGTGGTTTTTTTTAAGCGGGAGGCGTTTTCTTTAAATTCGGACATTGATTCCTTTTCTGATAGGCTTGGCCGTGAGCGGGTTTCCTCCCACGATATGGCGCTGTTGAATCAAGTGGCTCTCTCCCAAAGATCGGCGAGGCGGGTAGAGGGATCTGCTTTGAAATATAATGAATTTCTGTATGAAGGTTATGTTTTGTTAGCACTTAATTATAAAGCTGCCGCTGTTTCGAGGTTGGTTAAAGCGTATGAAGTTAGCGACGATGCCGCTGTGCGAAGTCTCATGCTTAATGCTTATCGCATGCTTCCAAAAAACGGGCTGTAGATGGGGTCGGTGTTCCTCCGAGAGTTACTTATTTTTTTCTTCCGGTTGTGGTCAGCTTCATTAATGGACAATTTGGGAGGTAAAAATTTGAATTTATTTTTGACAATCAGATTTTATTACGATACAGTATCTCATCATGAATACAAGTTCAAACAAGTTGACTAGGGAAAAAGAGCGGTTCCTTGCTTATTTAAACAGCAATGGGATTAAGGTCACTCCAGGGCGCACTAAAGTTTTTAACAATGCCATGAATATGCATGGTCACTTTAACGCCGAAGAGTTGGCAAAGACGAGTTTGAAGAACGATTGTGTCTCGCGAGCAACGGTCTATCGGACGTTACGCGAAATGCTGGAAGCTGGTATTATCCGAGAAACGGCCTTCGGAGATAAGCATCATCATTTTGAGCA
>JAEUSC010000202.1 GCA_016789035.1 Candidatus Omnitrophota bacterium | reverse complement strand
TTACAACCCGTTCAATCATCATATCTGCACCGCTAACAAAAGGCTCTTGTATCAAACCGACTTTAGGATCATCAAAGACCCACATGTCTAAGTATTTGTAGGGCGCAATAACGTTTATGCTGTTCATAATTTAAACCTTTTCTTATTTTAATAGCCGTCGATGAGAAATCTTCCGGGGCCGCACGACTGAACCTTAATTAGGGTCACGTTGGACCATAATTGGAATTCGGGTTACGTCGTGTGCCCCCGACTTTCACCTTGTTTGATTTTCGGCTGATCACATTGGGCCATTCTTCGTTTTTCGACTTCCTTTTCACACCGCTTGATTCCCATATCAAAATTCTCAATTGTACGGGATAAGTCAATATTAACTGGAACAAACGCGTCTGAAAAACCCAAACATTTATTATGTTTTGAATCCCAAAGTTCGAATACGCCATTTAGCCAATACCGTCTTAAAAATCTTTGAATGTCCAAATCAGTCTCAATCCATGCAACCGACCCATCGTCTTTAGTAGAACGAATTGAAGTCTGCGGATCAAAAAGTATCCGTTCCTGATTAAAATCTAAAACCAAAACAGCTGCCATCATATTGTTCGAAGAAATAGCCTCAATGATCAAAAGTCCTTTTTGTATACCCAAATTTACTATTTTCATTCCCTCAAATAATCCAAAGATCCCGCTGCTCCATAATCGAATACTAATCTCTTGTGGAAAAGGAACCCCTGTAACAGGATTGTCGTTTTTGATCTCTTTTATAACGCCTTCCCCCAAAATTGTTTTAAATCCAAATAGTTCATAAGGGTGTTTCTTATAAACAGTCCCTTCCCTTAGAATCCGAAACTCTTCTTCAATCAAAAGCTCCACAAGAGCCCTTATTAATGGCAAGTCCGATCTTAGCCTTGCCATATCCACATAATTTTCCGGGTTTACTGTCGTTTGATTGATATCCGCATGAGCAATTGCACAACGACATGAATGGTAAAGATATTCGGCAATTTCTTTATTTGAGCCCAGCGCCTTCAACAATTCTTCATACCGCTTTTTCCCTTCCCATAAATCAACTCTTGGCAATGCTTGCTCGACCCAATTCTTCTGAGCAGTCTTTCCAGTAGGATATTTCAAGTTTATGACTTTATAAAAACTTAAAAATCCGTATGCTGGATTTTCTAATGCCATCGCTTCTCTGTACAAAGCTAGGGCTAAACGTGTTTCAGGCTCAATAGCATCCGGAAGATACATAATCCGAAAAGGTTTGCTCAACATTCTGACATTCTTAGGCCTCCCATAAACATATGGTCGCCCGCCACCACCCCAAGCTTCTATCTCGATTACAGACGATCTACTCCACGCCCAAGAACTTAAGAAATGATGAATAATCTCTCTGGCTTTATCTTGATCAATTCCACTTCTACAAAGTATGGCGACAGCCGGATATTTGTCGGTTTCCTCAGGGATAAGGAGTATAGGAACCCCTCGAAAATAAATGATTACTTTGGCTTCTGGCCAACCTACATACTGACGAACATTTGCAACAATCCAATGTCCTTTCTCAGTAAAATATTTTTCAGCCTCTTCAGCTGAACTCATTTGTATATATTCGAAATCCATATCCATCCTCAATAGTTGAAGGTAGAAAGGAAAAGTTCACATCCTCACCGCAAACCCGTTCTCCAACAACAAATTATTCAAATAAACATCCTTCCCTTCCGCCGTAGGCGCCGGAAGGAAAACATCCGCCAAATACCGGTCGTATTTATCCGACCGGCTGCTGCGGACGACGATCATTTGGGCTTCCTTAATATAGGATTGCACAAAAGCACGGGCGGATTCGCCTTCTTTGGTTGTCATCTCCGGGGTGTCGATCCCCCGCAGTCGAAGGGTGTGGCGGGAATAGATGCCGAAACCAAGGTCAATCAACAGCCCGGAATCTTCACCCGCGCCCACGGTGGGACGTTTTATGACGCGGTATGTGTACAACTCACCGCGCAGGGGTTTAAGGAGTTCCCTTGCGCCCCGGTTCTCCTGGGCCCCCGACTTAGACAACGGACTGCTGGCACTTTTGGCCTTTGTCTCTTTGATCTGCTCGGAGAGTTCTTTGGCCGTCCAGTCATTGACGACCGACCGGCGCTCAACGAGCTGACGCCTTTTACCATCGGGGATCGTAATGAGTTGCCGATAATGGCTCCAGCCCAATTGGTGCCCGCGGGCACCAATTGGCAGCCTTGGATATTGCCTGGCAAATTTGACACAGCGCTTGATCAGCGTATGTTCGACATTAAGATCGTTGGCAATTTTATCGATTAACTGTGAACCGTAATCGGCGCGGTCTTTGTGTTGCAGAATGTGTCTGTGAATGATCCTGCCCGTCTCCCAATACGTGCGCACGCGCTCAGACTCGATACGGCGTTGACCTTCCAAAAGCGTCTCTTTGACCCGGCGCAGCAGACTGGCGTATTCCGACGGGATTTTGGAAGGATTATTTTTCATAATCGACTCCCCCTTGATTAAAAAATACGTTTAAATCAACCGTGTCATAGCTCCCGCCGTCCATAATTTCAGATTTCTCATCCTGAAAAATATACGCTCGGTTTAATTTGGATTTATCCAATAAGAATTTCTTATGAGCCTTTTCAAGCCTTTCCTGAGAACCTGCTGTTTTGAAATCATCCTGATCAAAAAGAACAATCTTCTCAACAACACCGCGACCACCATCTTTGCCTTCCCCTATCACTTCTCTAAAATTCTGCTTAAATTTCTTTTCATTGATCCTGCCGCCCGGCCTTTGAGCCGACACCGGTTTCTTGGTGACAATAAGCCACACCGTTTTAATCGGCTCTTGCAGAATCTGCACCGTAATTTGCAGCTGATGGGGATTATCGGTAACCTCCTGAATCGTAACCCGAGGCGCTTGCCGATTGTGCTTCATATTTTGCGGCGTAATGCGGATGAATTCAGAATACATGGCAAGAGCGATATTTGTCTGAAGCGTCAAAACGATAAGAATTAAAATCCATTTATAATTTCTATCTTTCTGGCGCATATCAACCTCTTTTCAAAATTAATCAACGAATTCGGGAGTTCTATGCGGGATCAGGGCAGCCTTCCATCTGTAAAATATAATGCCCGGATTTGGCAATTGCCACCTCGACAACAGGGTGTGCTGTTTCCGTATGACAAAAATTACAACGCTCGGATTTAAGTGCATCGGCCTTTTCGCCAATGGACGTTAAGAAACTCCGCGCATACTGCAATGCCGTTTCTTTCGTACCACCGCTTTGCAAAAGCACATCAAAATGAATGATCTTTCCTTTAGTGGACGTAGCATAGGTGTCGTATACATCAATTTTCATAATCATTTTCTCCTTAAAGTAGCCAGGGAAATTTCTTAGCCAACGGGACACAACGGTTTATCCCTGATTTTGTACGGCACAATCAGGGATTAAGAAACCAACTTACTTCTTAATTCCCAAACGCAAAAAAACCAGCGGACGGAAAATACTCCACCAGCCGGTGATCGGTTTCATTTTGGTGTAGCCTAATTTTTTAGGAGGATAAATCTTGGTGACAAAGGCTTCGGTGAATTTGTAGCCTAAGGTGATGCTCTTATAGAGTAGGTAGGGTTCTAGTTCGTATTGATTAAGCCAGTCTTGATCGATGTTAAACCGCGCGTCTTTAAACAGTGACAAACGAAACGCACGAAAGCCGTTACTGGTATCCGTCAGCCGCCGGCCTACACACATTGAGAAAACAAGCGGATACAACTTGGTTGCCACCTTGCGGTAAAACGGCATGTCCCCGCCGGTGCCTTTTTTCCCATAATAGCGCGACCCCTGTACGAAGTCGTAACCATCTTTAATAATCGGTCCGATGACATTGGGAATTTCATCCGGATTATCTTTATCATTTCCTGCCATAATGACTAAAACTTCGTAACCATTCTTTTGCGCATAACGGATAGCCGTGCGAATGGCCGCACCAACTCCGCTTCGCTTCTCATGCTTAATGGTCCGAACACCTTGAGATGCGTAACTCTTAATAATGTCCGTCGTATCATCCGTTGAACAGTCATCGACAATTAAGTAATCCAATCCCGGGCGGGCAGGACTTTTCAAAAAACGTTCAATCACCCGTTTGATTTTTACGTTTTCATTGAATGCAACTGGACAAACGAGAATTTTCTGATTCATATCAGGCTGGCTTTAATTGTTGGCCGTCCAGACGAAAACTGGCTCCACACGAACATTTCAACTCGTGATTTAATTTTCTTCCGCAGTAACAGGCATACCCCTGAAACCGGGCGGGATTTCCGCAAACGATGGTAAAGGAAGCGACATTCTTTGTAACCACACTGCCGGCGCCCACAACAGCGTATTGACCGATTGTCAGGCCGCAAAGAATGGTTGCCCCCGCTCCAATTGTCGCGCCTTTTTCAACGGTCGTTTTCTCCAATGTCCAGGCATCACTGCGATTGCTGCGCGGATAACGGTCATTGATAAAAATGACGCTCGCCCCAACGAACACATCATCTTGTAATGTCACTCCGTCCCACACGCAGACATGATTTTTGAGCGTGACATGATTGCCTACAATTGCCCCTTTTTCGATAAAACATCCGTCGCAGATATTGCAGTGACTGCCGACGGTCGCCCCATCCAAAACATTCGCAAACGCCCACACGCGTGTCTTTTCACCGATTACAGAATTCGGATGAACCAAAGCTTTTTCATGCTTAAAGTAATTCATGATCACCACGCAATCGCTACCGGCGCGCCTTTTTTCTCTACGGACTCCTGAATAGCGCACAATGTTTTAACAACTTCATATCCCTTTTGCGCATCTGCAACATCGGGCGCTGCATTGCCCTCGATACAATCAATAAAAAATTTTCCTTGGGCCTTAAGCGGTTCGTTAAATCCTACATTGGGGATGGTAATATTTCCCTCACGCGACAGCAATTGGAATTCCCCATAGGTCTCATAGTATACGGACGTCTTTTCCACATGTTTATCGTAAAGCTTGATAGGCCCTACGTTATCCAGATCGTCCCACGCTAACATTTTCTTGTCACCGACAATTGTGATCTGACGAACTTTTTTGGGATCAAGCCAGCTCACATGAACATTCACAAGAATGTTATTAGGATATTCAATCGTGGCAAAGCACAGATCATCCAAATTGCTGCCCAAACATTTTTGACCACGAGCCGAAACGCCCACAGGACACGCATTGAGCATATAGTTAAAAATTGAAATGTCATGCGGTGCCAAATCCCAAAGAGCGTTGACATCATAACGAAACGGCCCCAGATTCGTTCTTTCGGAATGCGCATACTGAACCTTGCCGATTTCCCCCGTCTGAATGTATTCTCGCAACTTCACAATTCCCGCATTAAACACAAAAATATGGCCAACCATGAGGACTTTTTTCTGCTTCAAGGCCAATTCTTTTAATGCCAAACATTCTTGGGGAATTAAGGCCAAAGGTTTTTCGCACAGCACGTGCTTGCCATGCTCCAGCGCCTCTTTAGCAAACGAATAGTGCATATTGGTGGGGACAGAAATGACGACAGCGTCAATATCCGGATGATTTAAAATGGCCTTGTAATCGGTCGTTGTTTTAATAGATGGAAAAAGCGCCTGGATGGACGTCAAACGTTTCTGATCAAGGTCAGCACACATGACGACCTTGGAGTTCAAAGATTGGGAAAAGACACGAATGTGGTTGGGCCCCCAATGCCCGCAACCGATAACACCAATGTTAACCACAGTTCCCCCTAGGAATTCTAAAAATTTGTTAAGATCACGTAACTATAACTATCAGCGAAGACAAATAAATCAGGTGACATTATACTGAAAGCCTTCGCCAATTCAAAAACTTTATTCAGCATTATCAACCGATCCAATCACTTGAATCAGCTGTTGAAAAACGAATCTATTACAGTAGAATGTCAATCGTCACTAACGGTGATAACATTATGACCATCAAACACATCCACTTTAAAACGCTGTTTTTGGCCTGGTGCTTTATTTTTATCAGCCTGAACGTCTACCAACTTTACAAAAAGTTATCCCCGGAACACACCGTTCAATTTGCCGGTCTCAAATTCTCGGGACTGGATAAATACCTCAAAAATGAAACACACATCGGTTATGCCACCGACCTAGATCTTAAAGAAACCATTGCGCTGGCCGAATACGAACAAGCCCAGTATGTCCTTGCCCCGGTCATTTTAGACGTCACGGGTAAGCCTAATAACTATTTTATCCTGAATTGCTCGACGGAAGTGGCCGCCTTAAATAAACTTAAAGAACTCAACGCCACGCCGCTGTTGCGAAATCAGTTCGGCGTTATATTGGCATTACGGAACAAATCACAATGAACTACCTGCTTGGCCTGATCATATCTATAGCCCTGGGATTTCTCGCAACAAACGCCATCCGATCCCAAGGGAAAATGGATCCCTTTTGGCTTATAATTTCTTCGACCGGCCTCGGGGTGGCTATCAGTGCTCACATCGGATTCTATTCACTTTTTATTGCTGGGACATACAGTATCCCTGCTGTTTGGGCAGGACATGTGATCATCGCTACCCTTCTTTTAATTATCAATTACCGGATTTACAAAAACCATTTGTCGACTATGCTACCGACCTTGCGCGCAGATCGCAAAGCTTGGATCGGCCTATTGATTGCGTCCTTGCTTCTCGTTCCCTTATGGCGTGAAGCGCATTTTTTTCCTTTTGGCGGTTGGGACGCCTGGGCCAGCTGGAACCTGAAAACCAAATTTATATTTCTGGCCGGTGATCAATGGAAAAACATGATGGATCCTTCCATGTGGCGTTCCAATAATCAATATCCATTCTTTCTCCCGCTGGTCAACGCCTGGGGATGGTGTGTGGCCCAACAGCCCTCGGTCTCAACAGGTCTTTTTAATGCAATCTTATTTAGCTTTTTCACAGCATGCTTAATGTTTTGGGGGCTACACCGTTTAGGTAAAGGCATCCTGAGCGTCCTTCCGCCGCTCGTTTTGTTTTCCATCCCCTTTATTAACACCCTTTCCATCAGCCAGTACAGCGACATTGTGCTGGCCTTTTATCTGTTGGGATGTTTAACCTCAATAATCATAGCCCTCAGAGAAAAGAATCACGCCTTGGCCATGACCAGCGGAATGTTCTGCGGAATCATGGGATTTATAAAAACAGAGGGATTGCTGGCGTTTATGATTTGCGTCGTCGTAATCACAAGTTACATCCTGGCAGCGAAGAAAGAGTCTAAATCTCTTTTTCCCTCTTTTATTCTTCCCGCCCTTTACAGTGCACTTCCCGCCATTTTCTTCTCACTGTTCTGGAGCACTGAAAATGTTTCCTTTAT
>JAEUSC010000183.1 GCA_016789035.1 Candidatus Omnitrophota bacterium | reverse complement strand
TTGCAGAGAGATATGGTTGGTTCTATGATTGGCCCATCTGTAAACGTTAATCTGTTTAGTCTTGAATTTTATACTAGGAATCACACTACCGAGGATATTTTAAATTTCTTTATGCAAAAGAATTCTCAGAGAACGAATATTTTTGGATACTTAGATGGGATGAATCTTTATACATATGTGCGCAATAATTCAATAAATTATTTGGACCCATTCGGCTTAAAGAGTGCGAGCAGTGATCCAAGGGTGCAAAAATATCTTGCAGAGTTAGCACAAAAAAGTGCTTATTGTTTTCGTTTTGAGCCAAATAATAATAAGTGTTGGTCAGATGTAGAAAAGAAGGCGCGAGAATGCGCAAAAACTGCTGCTGATGTAACCAAAGAACCAGAGCCATATGACCCTACGAATGATAATTGTGATCGAAGTGGTCAATTGGATAATCCTGGAGCTATTTAGTAAGGAAGGAACTCTTTGTATGAATAAAGAAATAATGTTCTTATTATTGGCTATTTTTTATTTTATTTCCTCGGTGGTATTTGCAAGCCAGGACGTAAACTCGTTTCCTTTGCAAATTGAAAAGTTAGTATCTAACGGGGAATATGATAAGGCCATCAATCAGCTTACTGATGAGATTAATAAAAACCACTCAGAAAAAAGTGTTTGTGAATTGCGATCATATTTAGGTAAAGTGTTTTATAAGAAGAATGAATTAAAAAATGCCTTAAACACGTTTAGTGAAGCTATTAATGCTGATCCTTACTGTCTTGAAGCATATAATGGACGTGGCTTCTTATTGAATGGCATGAGTGGTGGTGACTTGTCTAAAGCCTTAGCCGATTTAAATATGGCAATTGAGATGTCTCCCACATTCGCTAAAGCTTATTACAATCGGGCATATACAAATTATTTGCTTGGGTTTTATGGTAAGAGTTGGAATGATGTTAACATGGCTCAGGACTTAGGATATGAAGGAAAGATTGCTTTTAATAGTGAGATTGAGAATTTAGTTAAAATAAAGAATGGTTTTTACAAAGATTTTTATTCCAGTGGAAAGATCAGAAATAGAAATTATTTTCAGGATGGAAAATTTAATGGTGTCCAATTTAGCTATTTTGAAAATGGGTATATTAAGGAAAAAAGTAATTTTAGGCATGGAGTAGCCAATGGCAAAAGTGTTTTTTATTCAGAGGATGGAAAGGTAGAAGGCGTTTTCATGTATAAGGATGGTAAGCGTAATGGAGTAACTAAAATTTATTATCCAAACGGCAAAATGATGTATGAGATTCACTATAGAGATGGAAAAGAAGCTGGTATGGTTAAACTTTTTTCAGATAATGGTAGCTTAATTCAGGAATTATCCTGGATGGATGGTCTTCATGTAATGAAAGCTAAATTTTATGATTATAATGGAAAACGCTTATGTGAAACTTTAAAGAAGTATAATCAGGATGCTAACTGTGGGGATGAATTTAAATAAAATTCCGATGGGGGATCGGAATTGTATTGCAATATAAATTGTTCTTTAAATTGGCCTAATGCAACAAAAAATCCATTCGTAAGAAAATAAAATGAGGAGAAATATACTGCAAATTATTTATTGTATTCCGCCTTTCTTGCTAATGTTTTTCCTTGCGCCCCTAGGTTCTTCTATTTTTTATGGGTTAAGTTTGGTATCGGTCCCTTATTTGCTGGGGTTGTTGACCTGGCCTGCATTTTTGTATGCTATCACTGTGAATGAGGCTAGCAAGATCACCTCAGGGCAAATTTGGTGGGTTAGAATTAGTTTGATTGTTGATATTTTATTGAGCATTCTTGGTGTTTATTTAGGTTATATGTTGCCATTCTTGAGTCCTCTTGCTCTGATGACTTTAATAGTTTGTGTCTGGCTTTTACATAATTTTGAGCAACAGCATACGCATCAGGGGAGACGGGACGGAAGTAAATAGTGCCTTCACAGAGCAAATATGTTCAAAAAAATCCTTAACGCAAGTTTGATTGTTCTTCATCTCTTGACGCAATCTGCTAGCGCGTTTGAGTTCCAGTCGATTGCGATTCAGTCGTCGTTAACCTCATCTGATATATTCAAAAATGAAAATCCCTTGAGCGGAGTAACACCCTTTTTATTTTCTAAAATATCAGAACCTGTAGTTAACCAAGCCTTGGTCTTTGACCAAGGCTTGAGTGTTTTAAGCCATGGGTCAGCCGATCAAACACTCGCCAACTCTACGAGTTGGCGGTTACCAAGCGCATATTTGCGCGCTCTGTCTGAAGTTAAAGCAAGAGGCGCAGCCCCTCGTCGTCCTTTAGTGTTATCAAATGGACGACTCGGGGTTGTTGACCGTTTCTTGTCTATGAATGATAAATCTCCAGAGAACAGCGTTCTGGAGATTTATCATTTGGACTGGTTAAAGGAAGGTCAACAAAAGGATTTGACCGGGACTGCGGTCAAACAGACTATCTACACTTTTAATATCGCGGATGAGCTTCTGACGTTAAACAATAAGCTTTCCACCGGAACAGTCATCTCCAAGCATGATTACACGTATGACGCGGTTTCCAACCGCAAGACGCACGCGATCACGGCCGCGGCGAATAAAAATTACACCTACGATTACAACAGTATTTATGAACTCACGGGTGTGACGGGAAGCGAGACTTCAACGTATGCTTACGATAAAGTAGGCAATCGTACGACGGCCAATGGTGTTGCGTATACGTCGAATAATTTGAACCAATACACCGCAGTCGGCGGAGTGGCTCGTACTTATGATACGAAAGGCAACCTTACCGGGGATGCAGGAAACACGTATGGTTATGACGTGGAAAGCCGCTTAAAGACTTTCAGCAAAACCGGTACGACAGCCTCCTATGGTTATGATGCTTTCAATCGTCGTGTCTCAAAAACAGTCAACGGGACTGCGACATTTTATGTTTATGACGGTGACGATATTATTGAAGAGAGGAATTCGGCAGGGACGTTAGTCGCCGATTATGTCCATGGCGATCAAACGGATGAGCCATTAACCATGACGCGCGGGACAACGACTTATTATTACTTTGCCGATGGCTTGGGTTCTATCCGTCAATTGACCAACTCCGCGGGAGCAGTTCAACAGACGTATGATTACAATAGTTACGGAAAATTAGCCGCAGCTCCCACAATTGTCAATCCATTCACATATACTGGACGAGAATATGACGTGGAGAGCGGCAATTACTACTACCGCGCCCGTTACTATAGTCCAACGTTGGGGCGATTCCTGCAGAGAGATCCTATTGGATATGCAGATTCAATGAATCTTCAGCAGTATGTGGGAAATAATTCTATAAATTTTATAGACCCGACTGGAGAATTTGTAGCAGCCGCAGCTCCTTGGTGGCCTATTTTGGCTGGTCCGGAATTTTGGATTGGAGCAGCTATTGTCGGTGGAGGATTTGCGATATGGAACGCAGCAAACAATTCTGGTGGATTTCATTTTCCGGATATGTCTTGGCCTTGGCAATCTACGCCAACAACGCCGGGTGGTCAAGTCTGTCCTCTTAATGGTACTTGGGGAAATACTACTCCACCACCAGGATTGAATGACCCTCTGTTATCGAAGGGCGGTAAACAAAATCAACGTGATACTGGGTTGGCAAATCTATCTGATGAAGAAGTAAGCCGACGCGCCAGAGATAAGTCGTTGTCGGGAGAAGAAAGACGACGTTATCAAAAAGAAGAAAAGGCTCGAGGAACACGCAATAAACAAAAAAGATAATGAGGGTTTAAGATGACAAAGAAATTTTATGCTGTAAAAACAGTTTATCGGATTGATGCCAAGGGGAAGCCAGAATATAAAGATAAGTACTTTAAAGAAAAGAGTGTCTTAATAGAAGAAAGAATCTTACTTGTTCGGGCTGATAATCAAAAACAGGCCATTCAGAAGGCTGAAACGGAAGCTAGGAAATATTCTAAAAATGATAATGTTACAAATGTTTATGGGCAAAAAGTTTTGATGAGTTATACAGGTATTTGTGATTCGTTTGAGCTTTATGATGAGCCAGAAAATAATGTTGAAATATTCTCATCAACTCGGGTTTTGGATAAGGAATTAAAAAAGGATCAATTAGCTGACTTAATGCTTGGAAAAGCCGAGACCAAGAAAGGCTTAATGTACAGGAGAAAATTTAGAAGTAAATAACTGCGAGTGCACTAAATATGAGACCGTCACCAAAAGTGGCGGTTTCTTTTTTAGGTGATGTGCTTAGTGGAGGTTTTTGTAATGCCACCACTTAAGCAAGCGATTTTTAAGTTAGAACCGGCTCTTTGTTAAACGACTCAAGATACTGCTTTGGCGTCATGTTGTTTAAGCTTTGATGCGGATAATCGGTGTTGTAATCGATGAT
>JAEUSC010000172.1 GCA_016789035.1 Candidatus Omnitrophota bacterium | reverse complement strand
CATTTCGGCCACCGGCGAGCCGGCAAATGGAAGAGCTGGAAAATTCACAATCCGGTTATAACGAAACAGCCATTGTTCTTGCCATCAATGCCGCCGGCGGCAGTTGGATTGATATCGAAGACCGCTACGGCTATAAGACATATGACGGATCTCATCTAAATAGCCAGTCTGCAAAGCGTTTGTCCGAATATATTGCCCATTTCATTAAGACGTCTGAACACCAAGAACATAAGCCGACATTGGCTACAGCCTATGAATAAACCCAAAATCAGCATCATTATGCCGACGTACAATGGATCGAAATACATTCGTCAGTCCATCGAGAGTTGTTTAAATCAGACATACCAGAATATTGAACTTGTCATCATTGATGACTGTTCTAAGGATGAAACACCGGAGATCATCAAATCGTACAATGATCCGCGCATCCGGTATTTTCGCAATGAAACCAACCAGCGACTTCCTAAGTCTTTAAATATTGGATTTCGTCAGGCCTTGGGCGATTACATGACCTGGACTTCCGATGACAATTATTTTGCCCCCACGGCCATCGAAGAAATGTATAGCTGTCTCAAAGACAATAACGGTCATTTCGTTTATTGCGACCTTTACAATGTTTATGTCAATGAAAAGGACAGGATCAAGGTTCGACTTTTGGAGGATGATCACCGTATCAAGATCGAGGATTGCGTGGGCGCTTGCTTTATGTATTCCCGTAAAGTTTATGAGACTGTGGGGGACTACAATTCTGATGCGGAGCTCGTCGAGGATTATGAATATTGGATCCGTGTCTCTTTGCATTTTAAGCTGCATCACATCAAAAAACCATTGTACTATTACCGCTACCACGACCTGTCACTATGGGGCACAAAATATGCACAAATTTTGATTATGGAACATCTTTTGAAATTCAAGTTTGATTTCCTAAGCGAATCCGAAACGAACTGGGCGCTGCGAGGTTTAAAGTTAAAGGCCGTAAACAATTATTCACCCATAAATAAAATACTAAATCGCCTTCTTTATAAGAAGCCAATCAATGCCATTTTGCGGAAGTTTAAAAGCGGTCAACTCACTTATCGAGAGGCTCGTATCGAATTGTCGTCGATTATTTACGGGCGTCCGGATGATGCCAAGCATTTTGTTTTTATCAGAAAGTTTATGCCTGAATGGGATTGGGGGGGGACCGAAAATCTTATGCTGGATTGGTTTAACCGCATTAATTATGGAAAATGCCGCATCACACTCGTGGTCCCTGCCGGTTCGAAGCAGCTGTTCGAACAAAAATTTAGAGATAAGCCTTGGAAGATCAATGTCGTTGAAATGCCGTTTTCCCTTCGGGCCGGAGCCGTTCAGAGGTTTACTTGTATGAGGTCCTTTTTAAAGAACCTCAAAGCCGACAAAATCATTTTCGTTCACGGCTGGTATGCAGATTTCCGGGCAGCTGAATTCCTGGCGGCCTCTATGGCCTGCAAAGGTCAGGTCAGTCTTCACGAAAACGGCTATCCTCCCGTTCTAGAGACGACGACAGACAAAGGCCAAGGGCTGGGATTATGGAAATGTTCCCAGAAATTTTACGTGAGGCTAAAGGCACAATTTTGTCAATCAGTCATTACCGTTAGCAAAGGCGTGCAAGACCGTTTGGTGAATTATTGGGGATACCCACGGCACAAAGTCAGTGTCATAACCCACGGCATTGATACCGGCCGTTTTACGCCGGCAAACGACAGGCGATCCAGTCTTCGTCGAGAGCTCAATGTTTCGGAGTCTTCACTTGTTTTTATCATTTGCGCCCGTCTATCCAAGGAAAAGAATATTGATCTTGCGATTGACGCTTTTGATCAAGTGGCCGTCCAGACACCTCACGCCGTCTTATGGATTGCAGGGGAAGGGCCGCTGGAGAACAAGCTGCAATTGCAGGCCCAGCAGAAATCTTCACGTGACCGTATCCGTTTTTTGGGTCGAGTCAACAAAGTCGAAGACTATCTGCAAGCCAGCGACATTTATATTTTAAGCAGCGAGTTTGAGAGCTTGGGGATTTCGGTGTTGGAATCCATGGCCGCCGGGCTTATTTGTGTCTCTACAAAGACCTCCGGATCACTCGATATTATTGAGAACGGCAAGGATGGATTTCTGGTAGACAACGGTTTAGATGCACTTGTGCGTGGTCTAAGGTGCGCTGCAGCCCTGACGGATTCACAGCGCAAGGCCCTAGGTGAGACTGCACGGGAGACGATCACTCAACGATTCGAAGCATCGAAAAACATTAAGACATTATTAGACTTCTGGGACATTCCGGTGAGAACATAGCTATGAATCAATCACCCAAAAGTCAACAACCCCATTTTGTCTTTCTTCGTTTGATGCCACCGGTCGTCATTTGGGGTGGACTTGAAAAACTGATGCTGGAATGGTTTGAACGCATCGACACCTCACAATGCCGGGCAACGCTGATTGTTTCAAATCAGGGCGGAGACATTTATCGAAATCATATTAAGACCAAGAAGCTCGACATTGATGTTATCGAGTTTCCATTTCGTAAAGATTTCCGCTACACGCAAGGATTTTGGGGCCGTTTCCGAAAGGTAACGGATTTACTCAAACCGTTGAAACCGACGAAAGTGATATTCTTTCAAGGAAGCTTTACGGACTTCGATTTGTCTCATGTGCTAGCGGCGAATCTTCTCGCGGGTGGGGAAGTTTTTATGCATGAGAATCTGGGGGCACCCGAACCATCAGCCAAAAGCAGTAAAAAATATTTCGGTGTTATCCCTGGTGTGGGACTGTGGTGGTACGCCGAGAAATATTTCAATCCTTGGCGGGCAAAATTCTGTAAGAAAATTTATGTGGTCAGTGCTGAAATCCGGCAGCGAATGATTGATCTCTGGAACTACCCGATGGATAAACTGGAAGTCCTCTATCACGGTGTGGACACGGCCCGCTTTCATCCGTCAGAATCCTCGAGGAAGAAGCTTCGATCAGTCATGGGTATTTCAGAATCGGAAACCGTAATCATTGTGGCTGCACGTTTATCACAGGAGAAGTGCATTGACCGCGCCATCGATGCCTTTGATGCACTGATAACGAGATTTCCAAATTTGCAATTGTTGATCGCCGGTACGGGCCCTTACGAGGAACGTTTAAAGACGCTTGCCCAGCAGAAAGCGTCGAGCGCACGAATTAAATTTCTGGGACAGGTCAATAATGTGAATGAGCTTTATCAAATGAGCGACATTTATGTGTTATCCAGTGACAATGAAGGTCTGAGCCTGGCGTTCCTGGAAGCGCTGGGAAGCGGGTTGGTTTGTGTGGCCACGCGCTGCACAGGTACGACTGAAGTCATTGATGATGGGCGCAATGGATTTCTTGTTGAAAAAAGTCTTGATGGGGTTCGTTCGGGACTGCAAAAGGCTCTGAGCCTTTCTGTGCAAGAACGTCACGCCATGGGCCACGAAGCGGTCAGCGATGTTGCCCAACGATTTGAGATCCATCGCAATGTTCGTAACGGCTTAAACAAGATGGGAATTCCTCTAAAGCCCGTGAAAGATTGTTGATTATGAACCAATTATATTCCATCATTATTTGCACCTGCAACCGCTCGGATTTAGTTATTGAAGCCCTCAAAACTGTTTCCCTTTTGAAAACGGATGGTAGTTTTTCCTATGAGGTTATTGTGATTGACAACAGCGCGCAGGGAACCATCAAACCGTCTGTTGATTCTGTCGTTTCCTATTTTAAAAACAACATCCTCTATTCTCATGAACCGCAGCGTGGTAAATCGTTTGCCCTCAACCACGGTCTTACATTAGCCAAAGGAGATGTCGTAGCGTTTACCGATGATGACGTCGTTGTTCCTGAAGACTGGCTGATTCAACTGAATGCTAAATTTGATAAATACAATTGTGACGGCATCGGAGGAAGGGTCTTACCTATTTATCCGGATAATACGCCACAATGGATTAAAGATAATGCCGTTAAACTGGCCGGTGGGGTTGTGATCTATGATTACGGTGAAGGCGATTTCTCCTATACACCAAAGAGCGACTATTTTCCCTTTATTGGTGCCAATTTTGCCTTTAAGCGAAGCGTATTTGACACATGCGGCCCATTTCGCGTGGATCTCGGGCCCGGGACACCTGTCATTGTGGGTGAAGATACAGAAATGGTCGAACGATTGGCATATCACGGAAAAACATTGTATTATTGCGGGAAGGTTTTAATTAGGCACCCGGTGGATTTAAACCGGTTAAGACTCAAACATATGGCCAAGTGGCACATCGCTTTAGGTCGATATGCAGCCAAACGGGAAATCGAAAATAAGGTAAAAATTTCTTCGTATTTCTTCGGGATTCCGCGATACTTGTACAAGGGCATTGTTTTCGATGGCATAAAATTGCTGTTTTCCTGGTACAACCAGATGCTTTTTCTGAATGCCTGGCGGGCATTTTTTCGAAAGGTTGGATTAATGAAGGAATACCGTTTACAGAGGGGCAAGTCGACGTAAATTATGGTCAAAGTGAGTGTCATTATTCCAACTTACAACCGGGGCAGTTTGATTGCCCGAGCGCTCAATAGTGTTCTTTCGCAGTCATTTAAGGACTTCGAAATTATTGTTATTGATGACGGTTCCAAAGATAATACTCAGACGGTTTTAAACGCATTTGACGGCAAAATCCGCTACGTTTATCAAGCCAATGGAGGGATTGCCCGGGCCCGCAACCGCGGCATCGAATTAGCGAAAGGGGCGTATATCGCTTTTTTGGATTCGGATGATTATTGGGCTCCCGAAAAATTAGCTGTCCAGGTCAAAATCCTGGATGCAAACCCGAAAGTTGGGATAGTCTACGGCCGCATGCCTATTGTCAATGAAGCCGGGGATGTTCTGGGAATGAAGCCCAATGGAATATCTGGAAAGAATTTTCATGAACTTTTACGAGTGTGGGGGGACCTTCCCACCTCATCTGTCATGACCCGAAAAGAATGTTTTGTCAAAGCTGGCGTCTTTGATCCTGAGCTTCCTCCGATGGAAGACATTGATATGTGGATTCGTATCGCACACACTTATGACCTTTATGAAGTAGAGGGAAAGACCTTAGCCTACTATTGGCGCCATGATCATCAGATTACTCAGGATCAAATCAAAGTGCACCGCGGATTGGTCAGAATTCATGAGAAAATATTACGGACTTTTAAAGAAGCCCCAAAAACGTTAATCACTAAGAAGCTGGTCAGCAATCAATACCTCCTAAGCCGTTTGTACTACAACAAGGGGATGTACCGGGATGCGCTTTATTATTTAACGCAGGGCATTAAGCATATTCCGTTTGCTGGAACAGTCTTTATTGAACCGTCGGATAGTGTCATTCAAAAAACTTTGAAAATCATTAAGCCGTATGGATTTTTAGTTGCCTGCTCTATCAAGTGTCTCGTTAATCCCAAGAAAAAGGCTGACGTCAAATTATGAAAATATGTCTGGAAGCGCAATCGCTCAATCATACCCGCCGTTCTGGTCTAATGACTTATACCGAGGGACTGATCAACAGTCTCTACCATCAAAACAAAACAGATGATTACACCCTCGCGTATTTTTCTTTAAAACGCAAAGTCGCAGACATGCCAGGACCAACTGGAAACGGTTTTCACAAAAACGTTCTTAAGGTGCCGGACTGGGACTTTCCGCTGCACACAAAAATTCTTAATAGCATTATTTTGCCTCGTTTTCTTAGAGATAACAAAATTGACGTTTTTCACCGGCCCAGCGGATACAACATGCCGGAATCGCGAAAAGTTTTTAAAGTCCTGACCGTCCATGACCTTCGAACGCTCACTATCGGTGACAAAAAATGGACACAAAATATTGATCATTATCACGCCACATTAAATAAGCTGGATGTGTGTGTCGTAGTTTCAGAATGCACGAAACGCGATTTATTGGAACACTTCCATATTGACGAAAAAAAGATCAAGGTGGCCTATCTGGCCGCAGATGAACGTTTTCGGCGCTCTTCAGATCAGGCCATCGCTGCTATCCGAGAAAAATACAATCTGCATGAAAAGTTTTTCTTGTCTGTAGGTTCAGTACCCAGAAAGAATATTGAGGGGATCATCCGCGGGTTTGCTGGGGCCAAGGTAAGAAATGACTATATTCTCATTCTGAGTTGCAATCAGGACATAGAAAAATATACCCAATGGGCAGAAAGTTTGAACATTTCCAGTCGGGTCCGAATTTTACAGCAGTTATCCGACCAGGACATGGTCGATCTGTATAGCGCCTGTCATTGTTTTCTTTTTCCATCTTTGTATGAAGGATTCGGATTGCCCATTGTGGAGGCCATGCAGTGTGGCGCACCTGTCATTACGTCTAATCGGTCATCTTGCCCCGAGGTGGCAGGGGATGCCGCTTTGCTGGTGGATCCGCGCAATGTTAACGAGATCAGCGAGGCCGTTGATCAAATGGGCACTAACGAATCTTTGAGAGAGGAATTTATTCGCCGGGGAAGTATACGCTGCAAACAGTTTCACTGGAAAAATTACGGAATTGAAATGAAAAAAATCTACGATTTGGCGTAGCTCAGGGAAGGTCTATGTTTAAAAATTTAAAAGCTGATTTTGGCCGTTATAAGGCAGAGACAATTAAGCAAAAAGTGTATGTTCTTTTTGAGCAGGGGTTTTGGGCCGTGGCCATCTATCGCCTCGGACAATGGACTGCAACAATCCGCATTCCCGTTGTTGGATTCATTTTACGTTTCGCTGCATTTTTGCTTTTCAAGATGGTCGAAATCACAACCGGAATTTCGATTCCATCGAGCGCCAAAATCGGAAAAGGTTTTTATGTTGGGCATTTCGGAGGCATTGTGCTTCACAGTGATGTTGTGATGGGTGAGAACTGCTCGATCGGCCCCGGGGTCTTGATTGGAACAAGGGGGCTAGGAAACAAAGGGGTAGCTGTCATCGGGAATAATGTTTATATCGGCGTTGGCGCAAAAGTGCTTGGAAAAATCACCATCGGTAATGATGTCAAAATTGGAGCGAATGCTGTTGTAGTGACAAACCTTCCGGATGGAGCAACGGCGGTTGGAATTCCTGCCAGGATCATTTCAAAGGTATAAGCATCTATGGGTATAATTGCACATTTAAAAATCATTGCACCTCTTTCGCTATACCTGACGGGAATCGCATCCATGTT
>JAEUSC010000163.1 GCA_016789035.1 Candidatus Omnitrophota bacterium | reverse complement strand
GCAGCACCGCCCTCTTCTTGCGCCTGCACATTTAGGGTGAACCAGGGAAGCATGACACCAGCCAAGAGCATCATAGCCACATATGCGGGGCTCTTTTTCTTAAGTATTTCTCTGGCATTCGTAAACATTGAGTTTTCTCCGTTAATTGGTCTGGTTAATGGGCAACGCCATTTATTTATAAGATTTTGGAGGCTTGATCGTCCCCCGCTCTTTCAAATAGGTATCCCCTGGATTTACAATGTGAGGTGTAATCAAAATGATAACTTCTGTGGATTCAATGGAATCCGACGTACGGCTAAAGAATTTTTCGAGATATGGCACATTCATAAGGACCGGAAGCCCCTTCTTAACATGGTTTTTGTCTTCCTTACGTAAACCTGCCATTACGATGGTCATGCCGTCTTTGACCATAAGTGTGGTCTGTACTTCCGTCTTATTGACTTGCGGAATACCACCTTTGCTCGACTCTAATCGCCCGACTACGTTTGAAATTTCCGGACGTAATCTCATAGTAACCACGTTGTCATCATTGATCGTTGGCGTAACGTTCAATTTCAAACCAACGTCAATGAAACGAACATCTTCACTGGTGATAGCATTGTCTCCCGTTCCATTGACTGTTGAAATAATATAGGGAACAGTGTCACCAATGTGGATCTTGGCTTCTTCGTTGTTCGTTACCAAAATCTGTGGATTTGATAAAATTTTGGTGTCACTGACCTGCTGAAGCGCTCTGACCGCGGTTGAAAATTCATCGGCTGAAAAGCTTCCAACACCAATTTTGCCGTAGAGATTTTTAAGATTATCTGACGAGGACAGGCCGCTTTCGTTAAGGAAAAGATTTGTGAAACTGATTTTGCGTAAGGTAGGGTCATTACTGCTTTGAAAGTTCAAACTCCAGTCGATCCCAACGTCGTAATTTGGCTTCATAACGACCTGCAAAATACGGGCAACGATAAGAACTTCTTTTGTCGGAACGTCCAGTTCAGCGATAATCTTTTCAACTTCCTTGCGACGTTCTGGAAATACGCGAACCATCAGCTGATTTGTTCTTTCATCCGCAGTGACTGATCCGACGGCCTTGGCATCGATTCTAGAACGAAGTTTTTCAGCAATCACATCGGCCTTGGCATACTTCAGCACATACATGAAAGTTTCCAATGGCTTTTCTAGCTGTCCAATTGCTGCCTTCATTTGCTCAATGGACTGAGGGGTGTCAATTAAAACTACAGAGCCTGTATCTTCGTCAATGATGATCTTACCTACGTTGGTCTTTATATTATCGAGTGCAGCCAAAATGTAGCTCGGCTTGGAGTATTGCAAATGAACAACTGCAACTTCTGTTTTGTCGCTGAACTTTTTACCATTGATAGATTCAAATTCTGCTGCCGTCATGATTTGCACAATGTCATTTTCAATGTGATATGCCAATCTATTAGAGATAACCACAATGTCCATGGCATCTTTAATGCCTACGTTATGTAAGAGAACCGTTGTTTTGCCTTCTACTGTTGGGCTAATGACCACATTAAACTCGCCTTTGACGGCCAGAAACTTCAAAATATCGACGATGTTCATGTCGCGGACATCTAGCGTAATCTTGCGAGAAAGACGCTCTTCGAGACTCTCTTTCGGCTCAGTCAAAATGATGGGCTGAGGCTTTTGTGCGTCCGATTCCTGGGCCCTGGCAATGCCGAGCATCATGACTGGCAAGGCTATATACAAAGCTGCCAGCAAGAAAATTTTGAGTTTGAAGGTATGTGGTCTCATAGCTTAATTGTCATCTCCTCATTTTCGTAACCGAAAACCGCCCGATCTGTATAAATGGTTTTGATGGTTACGTCGTCTAATTTTTCCCCTTCTCGCAAGAAATAGGTCAAGCCATTGGTTGTGTCCTCAACCATGACGGAAGCGGATTCCGGTAAATCAAGCCAAGCGACACCCACCAGTTTGTACTTCAGCATTTTCTTAGCTAAATTCGGCTTGGCTCCAACACTCACCTTGTCTAACTGCTCTTTTTCATAGGGCTTGAATATATTTCGCATGCCAAGTTTTTGGGTATAGTACGCAAGATCTTTAGCCTTAGGCTCAGCAATTTCTCCACCACGGACTCCCATCGCACTCATATCAAAATCCACTTGTTTTGCTAGCAACTGATTTCCGGACTGAATTTCAAGACCTAAAATAGCCAAACAAACCAGCACCCCAATGATCAAAAGACCGTTTAACATCTGAACTGAAAATCGAAATTTAGGACCGGCCTTTGAGACTGGAGCTTTAGGAACTGCCACCCCTTTTCCAGAAGTCTCAAGAATTTTTAATAATTTTTGTTCTGCCGTTTCTTTGGCCATTAGCTTTTGCCTAACCGATCAAGGAGTGTCCGCTGTTTGTGATTGATGTCTGTAAAATTTCATCACCGGTTGACTGACGCATACCGTATTGACGATCCAAAACACCTTTAACGAAAACACGATCTGCTATTTTCTGATTCTCGACGACAAGCTCTTTAAGTATTTGATGACACAGCATATTAATCTTCCGTGGATAACCGCCCGTCACGGTGTAAACTTCTTCAATCGCTTCATCCAGAAAAACTCTCGGCACAGGATTGTCCGTCGCCTTCTTCATTCTGAACTCAATCATAGCCTTGGTATTTTCAAACGTTAAGGGATGTAGCGTATATTTAAAGCTAATCCGGTCCATGAAATTAGCCATTGAAGCAACCTTTGGATACAACTCCATCTGCCCTAACAAAACAACCTGGATTAATTTGTATTCGTTTGTTTCAAAATTTAAAAACAACCGCAAGGCCTCTAAGATGTTCTCATTGAGCTTCTGGGCCTCATCAATGATCAACACGACTGTTTTCTTCTCGTAAACAGTCTTATGGATCAGGAATTTCTCGACGGAGTCGCGCAAATCCATAATTTCTCCGGCACCGGCGGCAGAGTGAACATTGTGAGGGATATTGAAATTACGGATGACTGAAGAAAGAAATTGTTCTTCGGTTTCGAAAGATGGGTTCAAAATCATGTGAAACAGGATGTCGTGGCGCTGGCGAAGTTCTTGGATCAATTTGCGTGACAGAGTTGTTTTGCCGGTTCCGATGTCTCCAAAAATAACCATCAGACCTCTGCGCAAACGAAGCTCGATTAAAATATTTGTGAGAGCAACTTCATGTTCTCGGGTTAGATGCATAAACTCCGGATCCGGGCTGGTGGAAAATGGTTCTTTATCAAATCCTAAAACTTTGTGATATGCCATTCGTGCAAGAATCCTAAATTGATTATTTTAATCGTGTTGCAAAGCTGCCCTGAAATTGTTTTCATATTAACATAGCAACATTCCCTTTCAACACTTTATTCATTTTTTTTGAGAAAAATTTTAAAACAAAAATCAA
>JAEUSC010000100.1 GCA_016789035.1 Candidatus Omnitrophota bacterium | reverse complement strand
ATATGTCTGGAAGGCCCAGAGCAAGAAGCTTTACAAAGTGGCGGCCATTGATTGCGGGATCAAATTCAATATCATTCGAATTTTAAACAGCTTGGGCTGTGAGGTTCATGTTTTTCCATCCAACGCAACCTATGATGAAGTTATGGTCATCGAACCGGATGGTATTTTTCTTTCCAATGGTCCGGGCGATCCGGCGGCAGTTACCAATGTGATTGGTTTGACCCAACGGCTTTTAGGCGCGGCCCCCATGTTTGGAATTTGTTTGGGAAACCAAATCGTGGGATTGGCGTTGGGAGGAAAGACATACAAGTTAAAGTTCGGCCATCACGGCGCCAATCATCCAGTTCGGGATTCTGAGCATCAATGCATCGGAATCACCTCGCAGAATCATGGTTTTTGCGTAGACGTAAAAAGTTTGAATAACAGCGAAGTGGAAGTCATTCACACCAATCTGAATGATCAGACGGTTGAAGGTTTGCGGCATAAAAAGTTTCCGTTATTTTCCATTCAGTATCATCCCGAAGCTGCGCCCGGTCCGCATGATGCGATGTATTTGTTTAAAGAGTTCATTGAAATGATGGAAAGTAACAAGAGTAAATAGATGGCCAAGGGATTGAAATTAGATTTATTGAAAGTTTTTCTGCTGGGCTTTTTTTATGTTCTTTTTGTTTCTCGAGGGTATTGCGAAGACATGGCCCAGTGTCTTCAAAAAAGTAAGAAAGAAGATTGTGAATGCCGGGTGAAATGCGATACGAAACAAGAAGAGTGTTTAAAGAATCTTAATTCGCCTAAGCCGGAAAGTTCAGAGTTTCGATCCTGCAATCAATTATCGATGGCCTGCTGGCTAAAATGCCTGGGTGATAATAAGCAGGCTTTAAAAGACAGTCCCGTTGGAATGGTTACAAAGGCAATCAGTAATCCCAAAATCTTCAAAGAGAAATTAAATTTGCCTCCGAAGGGTTCCGTTTCCAGATGTGCTTCGTTAGTGAAAGAGGTTGAGGATTTGTACGATATGGGACAAAGAAAGAAGTGCGAATTACCTGAAAATGAAAACGTTTGTGAGGAGCTGGCATCGCAACTGATGATTAAAGGTGCTGATATGAACAGTTGTATAAACGCGAATTATCCTCGTTAGAGAATATATTTTTTGGTCTTAAATTATGCCTAAACGTACAGATATTAAGAAAATACTATTGATCGGCGCGGGGCCGATTGTCATCGGACAGGCCTGCGAGTTTGATTACTCCGGAACCCAGGCGTGCAAGGCCCTTCGTGAAGAAGGTTTCGAAATCATTTTGGCCAATTCCAATCCGGCGACCATCATGACTGATCCGGCAACAGCCCATCACACCTATATCGAACCGTTGACTCCCGAATTTCTAGAATACATTATCAAGAAAGAACGCCCCGACGCTATTTTGCCCACATTAGGCGGTCAGACGGCGCTTAATATTGCCATGAAGCTCTGGGAAAAAGGTGTTTTGCAAGAAAATGGCGTTGAAATGCTGGGCGCTAAATATGAAGTCATCAAGAAGGCCGAAGACCGCAGCGAATTTAAGACTGCGTGTATTAAGATTGGTCTGGACGTTCCTAAAAGCGTTTTTGCTTACAATATTCAACAGGCTAAAGACGTCATTAAACAGATCGGATATCCTTGCATCATTCGTCCGAGTTTTACATTGGGCGGGACCGGCGGCGGAATCGCGCGGACCGAGGAAGAGTTCTTGCGGATCGCAGCGCTCGGAATCGAAAGCAGCATGATCAACGAAATCTTGATCGAAGAATCGATTGAGGGCTGGAAAGAGTATGAACTTGAGGTTATGCGCGATAACAAAGATAACGTTGTCATTGTCTGCTCAATCGAAAATCTTGATCCTATGGGCGTTCACACCGGCGATAGTATTACCGTCGCGCCGGCCCAGACGTTGACCGATTACGAATATCAGAGGATGCGCGACGCGGCGATTGCGCTCATTCGCGAAATCGGTGTTGAAACCGGCGGATCGAATATTCAGTTTGCTGTCAATCCCAAAACAGGGAGGATGACTGTTATTGAAATGAACCCGCGTGTCTCCAGATCGTCGGCGCTGGCCAGCAAAGCCACCGGTTTTCCGATTGCGAAGTTCGCTGCCAAGTTGGCCGTAGGCTATTCGTTGGACGAAATCCAAAACGACATTACGCGTGAAACACCGGCGTCTTTTGAACCTGCTATTGATTATTGCGTGGTGAAAATTCCGCGATTCACGTTTGAGAAATTTCCCGAAGCCAAAGATATCTTAGGAATTCAGATGAAATCCGTCGGGGAAACCATGGCCATTGGGCGTACATTTAAAGAGGCTTTGCAAAAAGGATTGCGCGGACTTGAAATCGACCATATCGGACTGGATAATAAGAACGACTACCGTTATATCGACGATGAAAAGATCAAACTGCGTTTAACAGAGCCGAATGCCTCTCGTATCTTTTATATCAAATACGGTCTTCAAAAAGGATTGTCAGCCGATGAGATCGTTAAGCTTTCCAAGATTGATCCTTGGTTTATCGACCAGATCCAACAGATTTTGGAATATGAGCAGGAAATGGTTAAGTTGGTTGAGAAAGACGGAACACTTGATGAAAAAAGCTTACGAAAGGCCAAGGAGTTTGGATTTAGCGACGCCCAGCTTTCTGAAATTTTGAATGTCAGTGAACAGGATGTCCGCACGATGCGTAAAAAATGGGGTGTGACAGCAACATTTAAAGTGGTCGACACCTGCGCGGCGGAATTTGAGGCCTACACGCCTTATTACTATTCCACCTATGAGACAGAAGATGAAGCGGTCATCAACAATGCGCGTTTGGATAAAGAACGCAAGAAACGAAAAAAGATCGTGATTCTTGGAGGTGGTCCCAACCGTATCGGTCAGGGAATTGAATTTGATTATTGCTGCTGTCACGCCGCTTTTGCTCTTAAAGAAATGGGTTATGAAACGATCATGGTTAATTCTAACCCCGAGACAGTTTCGACGGACTATGACACCTCAGATCGTTTGTATTTTGAACCTTTGACCTTTGAAGACGTGATGAACATTCTGGACATCGAGAAACCCGACGGAGTTATCGTGCAGTTTGGTGGACAGACGCCCTTGAATCTTGCCCGACGTTTGGCACAGGCCGGCGCGCCTATTATCGGTACAAGCGTAGATTCGATTGATTTGGCAGAAAATCGTGAAAAGTTTTCTGCATTAATTTCAAAATTGGGATTGGCCCAGCCTGCCAATGCATCCGCGATGTCAAAGGAAAAGACTGTTGAGCTTGCCAAGATGATTGGATACCCCGTCTTGGTAAGGCCTTCCTATGTTTTAGGCGGACGTGCCATGCGAATTGTGTTTGATGAAGAATCCTTGCTGTCCTTTCTGGATGAAGTTCACAGTGTTTCTCGTGGACATCCGATTTTGATCGATAAGTTTCTTGAAGACGCTATGGAAGTTGACGTGGATGCGATCTGTGACGGGAAAAAGACTTATGTGGCAGGCGTAATGGAGCATATTGAGAACGCCGGGATCCATTCGGGTGATTCCGCCTGTGTGCTTCCTCCGCACACGCTCAGTGAGGAGATAGTTAAGAAGATCAAGCAATCGACACGCAAACTGGCCGAAGCACTGCATGTTGTCGGACTGTTAAACATTCAGTTTGCTGTTAAGGGAAGCCAGGTGTTTGTGCTGGAAGTGAATCCCCGTGCGTCGCGTACGTCGCCGTTTGTCAGCAAGGCCACAGGCGTTCCACTGGCCAAGATCGCTGCTCAGATCATGACGGGCAGGAAATTGGATGATTTTGAATTGCCGGGAACGGATGAATTGAAACATGTTTCGGTCAAAGAGTCT
>JAEUSC010000079.1 GCA_016789035.1 Candidatus Omnitrophota bacterium | reverse complement strand
GCTGGACAGGCTAATCCTGCTCCCCCGGTTGGTCCCGCGCTTGGTCAGCATGGTGTCAACATTATGGCTTTTTGTAAACAGTTTAATGATAAAACAAAGGGCCGAGATCCTATTCCGCTGCCAGTTATTATCTCCGTATACAAAGACAAGTCTTTTGACTTTCTCATTAAAACACCCCCTTCAACTGCACTTATCAAGAAATCCGCTAAACTCGCTAAGGCTTCTGGAACTGCTGGGAAGGAAGTCATTGGTAGCTTAACGGTCAAGCAGGTTGAGGAAATTGCAAAAATGAAAATGGAAGATTTAAATACGGTTGATTTAAAACAGGCAATTACGATTATTACCGGAACATGCCGAAGCATGGGAATTGAAATTAAGGGATAATATTATGGCTACACTGAGTAAAAGAATGAAAAAAGCAAAGGAAGGTCTTACTTCAACAGTGACTGTTCCTTTGCGTGATGCTTTAAAAAGTGTTTCTCAGTTTCCGAAAGTGAAATTTGATGAAACGGTCGAATTGCATTTCCACTTGAGCATTGATCTTAAATCTCCTGATCAAGCCGTTCGCGGAACGGTAGCGTTACCGCACGGTGTGGGGAAAAAGGTTCGTGTAGCTGTGTTTTGTACGGGTGATAATGTACAAAAAGCAAAAGATGCCGGAGCTGATCATGTGGGTGGTGCGGACTTAGTCAATAAAGTCGCTGGTGGTTTTATGGAATTTGATTGTGTTGTGGCCACACCTGATATGATGCGTGAAATTAGTAAATTGGGTAAAGTATTAGGACCACGGGGTTTAATGCCAAGCCCAAAAGCGGGGACGGTTACTACAGATGTTGTTCGTACAATCAATGAAGTAAAGGCTGGACGTATTGAATTTAAGTCTGACAAACAAGGCGGTATTCATGTGGGGATTGGTAAACGATCCTTTACAGAAAGTCAATTGATTGACAATGCAACGCATGTTATTGATGCTGTTAACCATGCTAAGCCTAATAGTGTTAAGGGAAACTTGATTAAAACTCTAGCCGTTTCAACGACAATGGGTCCAGGAATAAAGGTGGCGTTATGAAAGTCGGAGAAATATACAGAAAGCAATTAGTCAACGCGATTAAAGACGGTGTTGACAAGAATCAAAATACCTTTTTGGTCAGTTACAGTGGAATCTCTTCTTCGCAGATGAATATTCTTCGCAAGGATTTGAGAAAAAAGTCGGCCAAGATGAGAGTAACCAAAAGTAAAATTGCGCGTCTGGCCCTGAAGGATCAAAAATTAGAGCCGGCTTCGACTTCTGTTCGCGATCAGGTTGCGTTTGTTCATGCGGATTCTGATGCCGCTGAAATTTCCAAAATTCTGGTTAAGTTTTCCAAAGAGTGTAAAGGTTTTGCGGTGCAAGGAGGTCTTTTAGATGGGGCTTTTCTTGCCAAAGAGGACGTCAGTCGTCTTTCTGACTTGCCATCAAGGGAAGTTCTTATTGCAAAATTACTTTCTCTCATTCAATCACCGGCAACTAAGCTGGCTTATATATTAAACGCGAAGAGTCGTGACTTGTTATCAATTTTGAAACAGTATAGCGAAAAAAAGGGAGGATCCTAAGATGTCGAACACGAAGTTAGCTGATATAGCAAATACAATCAAAGGCCTGACGGTTCTTGAGGCTGCTGATTTGGTTAAAATGTTGGAAGAGGAGTTGGGAATTCAGGCTGCTGCTCCTATGATGATGGCTGGTGGCGTGGCTGGTGGCGGTGCTGCTGCAGCTGCTCCGGCAGAAGAAAAGACTTCTTTCAATGTCTTTCTGAAGGAAGCTGGCGCTAATAAGATTGGCGTTATCAAAGAAGTCCGCGCTGTTACTAACTTAGGTCTGAAGGAAGCCAAAGACCTTGTTGAAGCCGCTCCTAAGATGATCAAAGAAGCCGTGCCGAAAGCTGAAGCTGAAGATTTGAAGAAGAAGCTCGAAGCTGCTGGTGCCAAAGTTGAACTTCAATAATCTTCATTGATTGTTTGATATAACTGTCAGATCTCTAAGACCTAATCAGGTTTTAGAGATTTGACAGTCAATTTTATTCGGATGTAATAAAGTAATCACGCTGGTCCTTTTTAATCCTTCACCTGTTGATCTTGATCAACACATCGAAAGAGAATATGGGAAAACTGAAAATTAAAAATTTTAGTAAATTCCAAGACAATTTCGAAGTCCCTCAACTGCTAGACATTCAAACTGTTTCCTACGAAGAATTTTTACAGCGAGATCTGATGCCCGACCAGCGCAAAGACACTGGTCTTGAAGAAGTGTTTCGTGAAGTTTTTCCATTGGAAAGTTATGATGGGCAAATTCGTCTGGAATATATCGGTTATACACTGGGGAAAGAAAAATATTCGCGTTATGAATGTCAGAGACGCGGAATGACCTATGCAGCCCCCTTGAAAGTTAAACTGCGATTGGTTACGCCGGTTGATATCAAAGAGCAGGAAGTTTATTTTGGCGACTTTCCATTAATGACCGATACTGGAACATTCATTATCAATGGTGATGAGCGTGTCGTTGTTTCACAAATCCAGCGTCCACCGGGTGTGTCTTTCGAAGAGGAAACGCATCCCACAGGAAAAAGTATTTACTATGGCCGCATTATTCCTTCTCGCGGTGCGTGGTTTGAAATTAAGTATGATCTTAATGATGTTTTGATTGCTTTTGTGGATCGACGTCGTAATTTTCCGGCATCACAGATCTTAAGAATCATGGGACTTTCCGATTCGGAAGCCATGAAGCAGATGATGGGGGATTTATTTGATAAACTTAAGCCCACATTGGAAAAGGATCACACGACATCGAAGGAAGAGGCCCTGCTAGACTTTTATCGCAAGATGAGACCTACCGAGCCTGCCACAGTGGAAGTAGCCGAAACCTTGTTTTTTCGACTTTTTTCTGATCCCAAGCGTTACGACTTAAGTAAGGTCGGTCGACACATTGTCAACCGCAAATTAAATACAGAGGTCTCACTCGATAATCGTGTTTTGGACATCACAACAGTTGTTGAAGTCATTAAGTATTTGTGCGGTCTTCGTGAAGGACGAGGTGAGACTGATGACATCGACCACTTAGGAAATCGACGCATTAAATCTGTTGGTGAGTTGGTTCAAAATCAGGTTCGTATCGGTTTGGCTCGTTTAGAGCGTTCCATTAAAGAGCGCCTGGTCGTTATGAGCAGTTTTGAGAACTTGACAATTCATCATCTGATCAACTCAAGATTATTTTCCAATCAAATCCAGGACTTTTTTGCTAGAAGTCAGTTATCTCAGTTTATGGATCAAGTCAATCCGCTTTCGGAAATGACTCACAAGCGCCGTATGTCAGCGCTCGGTCCAGGTGGTCTGTCGCGTGAACGCGCTGGATTTGAAGTCCGCGACGTCCATCCGACGCACTATGGGCGCGTTTGCCCGATTGAAACACCTGAAGGTCCAAACATCGGTTTGATCGCTTCATTAACGACGTGCGCCAGGGTCAATGAGCTCGGTTTTATTGAAACACCATACCGAAAAGTTGTCGATGGGAAGATCACAAAGAAGATTGACTATTTGACCGCGGATGTTGACCAAAATAAGTATATTGCCCAGGCCAATACTCGTTTTGATAAAGACGGGACGATTATAGATAAAGATGTGTCCTGTCGTTACAAAGCGGATTTTCCACGTGTTAATCCCAATAAAGTTGAGCTTATGGACGTTTCTCCTAAGCAATTAGTTTCTGTCGCTGCTTCCTTGATTCCGTTTTTGGAACACGATGACGCCAACCGAGCCCTGATGGGATCGAACATGCAGCGTCAAGCTGTGCCGTTGATGGTGACAGAAGTCCCATATGTAGGAACGGGAATGGAAGAAAAGGTTGCACGGGATTCCGGGGTAGTTATTGTCTCTAAAGACGCCGGTACAGTTACAAAGGTAGACGGTAGAGAAATTGTTATTGATAAGACCGTCCACATTTTAAAAAATTTCATGCGATCTAACGCCAACACCTGTGTGCACCAAACTCCACTTGTCAAGTTAGGCCAGAAAGTTGATGCTGGTCAGATTATTGCCGATGGAATTGGTACTAAAGATGGACGATTGGCTTTGGGGCGTAATGCAATTGTGGCTTTCATGCCGTGGCGCGGATATAACTTCGAAGACGCGATTCTCATCAATGAGAAGATCGTTGCCGAAGATAAATTTACGTCCATTCACGTTGAACGATTTGAATGCGAATGCCGTGAGACCCGTTTGGGAAATGAGGAAATCACTCGCGATATTCCTAACGTGGGTGAGGATGCCCTTAAGGATCTAATGGAAGATGGTGTGGTCCGTGTTGGGGCTGAGGTGAAGGCGGGTGATATCCTTGTCGGTAAAGTCACCCCCAAAAGCGAAAAGGAACTCTCTCCTGAAGAAAGATTGCTGCGTGCAATCTTCGGCGAGAAGGCTGCGGATGTTCGCGATACATCGTTAACTCTCCCTCCAGGGATCGAAGGCGTTGTCGTTAACATCGAATCCTTCCAACGCAACGAGCGTGGCCGTAAATCTAAGGAAGATAAATCTAAAGAATCGGCAGCTGTTGTTAAAATCAAAGAATATTTTGTTCAGGAAGTGCAGTTTATTGTTGATGAGACAGATGCAAAACTCAGCAAACTTTTAGGAATTGATAAGAAGAAAGTTAATCGACTCACTGTTGAAGATCTTGAGGAAGACAGCGAGCCGAGGCAATTATTGGAGTTTTATAATGACAAGATTGCCGAATTAATGGAAGAAGAGACTCGTGAAATCGATCGTGTGCGTCGAGGTGACGAGTTACCGGCTGGTGTTTTGAAGCGAGTGGTTGTGTATGTTGCAACCAAACGTAAGCTGCAGGTCGGGGACAAAATGGCCGGACGACATGGGAACAAAGGTATTGTTTCTCGTATCGTTCCCCAAGAAGATATGCCTTTCTTGGCTGACGGTCGGTCGGTGGATATTATTCTTAATCCTCTAGGTGTTCCTTCTCGTATGAATGTCGGGCAGCTTTTGGAAACCCATTTGGGTTGGGCAGCCCATGCGCTTGGATTCTATGCTGAGACACCTGTCTTTAACGGTGCCACTGAAGAAGAAATTCGCCAACATCTCAAAGAGGCCGGATTATCCGAAGATGGAAAAACAGTAGTGTACGACGGTTTTTCTGGTGAGCCGTTCGCTCAGAAAGTGACGGTTGGTGCGATCTACATGTTGAAGTTAAACCATCTCGTCGATGAGAAGATTCACGCTCGATCCATTGGTCCATACTCATTAGTTACCCAGCAGCCGTTAGGTGGTAAGGCCCACTTTGGGGGACAGAGATTCGGAGAAATGGAAGTTTGGGCATTGGAAGCGTATGGCGCGGCCTATACATTACAAGAAATGTTGACGGTTAAATCCGATGACGTTACTGGTCGTAGCCGCATTTATGAGGCCATTGTTAAGGGTGAGCAAGCTTTGGCTCCGGGAACTCCTGAATCATTTAACGTTCTTGTCAAAGAATTACAAGGACTGTGTCTGGATATTCGTTTGGAGAGGGCGGAAAACGGCCAAGCTCAAGAAACCGATGCAACGGAAACTGAAGACAAAAAGGATAAATAATTGTCTATGAGCAAAATCGATATTAAGAATCAGGACCGCATTACGATTAAGATTGCATCTCCGGAAATTATTTCTTCCTGGTCAAAGGGACCTGTGAAGAAGGCGGAAACATTGAATTATCGAACACTCAAACCTGAGAAGGACGGTTTGTTTTGCGAGAGAATTTTTGGGCCAATCCGTGATTGGGAATGTAACTGCGGGAAATATAAGGGCATCAAGTTTAAAGGTATTACTTGTGACCGGTGTGGTGTTTTGGTCACGCGCTCTTCCGTCCGTCGTGAACGTATGGGTCATATTGAGTTAGCCTGCCCAGTTACGCATATTTGGTTTTATAAAGCTGTACCTTCGCGTTTGTCGGCCATGTTGCAGATTGGTCTTCGTGATCTTGAAAAGATCATTTATTACGAAGAATATGTTGTTCTTGATCCAGGCGAAACACCTCTAAAGAAAAAAGAGCTGTTATCTGAAGATCAGTATCAGGATGCTTTGGTCAAACATGGCGGTGCTTTTAAGGCCAAGATTGGTGCCGAAGCAATCCGCGATCTGTTAAGAGAAATTGATCTGGGTACGCTTTGTAAAAAGCTTCGTAAGGATCTAGAAAATTCAAATCCTAATGGTACCAATTTTAAGAAGATCGCTAAAAATCTTAAGATTGTTGAGGACTTTAAAGTTTCGGGTAACCAGGCAGACTGGATGATTTTGGACATACTTCCGGTCATTCCTCCAGATTTGCGTCCCTTAGTCCCATTGGAAGGCGGCCGTTTTGCCACGTCTGATTTAAATGATCTGTATCGTCGTGTTATCAATAGAAATAATCGCCTAAAAAAGCTTATTGATTTGAACGCCCCCGAAATCATTATCCGTAACGAAAAACGCATGTTGCAGGAAGCTGTGGATGCGTTATTGGATAATGGTCGTCATGGCCGTCCGGTGTTGGGCTCTGGAAACCGTCCTTTGAAGTCACTTTCAGACATGCTAAAGGGTAAGCAAGGCCGTTTCCGTATGAACCTTTTGGGTAAACGTGTTGATTATTCCGGCCGTTCGGTTATCGTCGTTGGACCGGAACTTAAGTTGCATCAATGCGGGCTGCCTAAGAAAATGGCTCTGGAACTTTTCGAGCCGTTTATCATCCGAAAGCTACGTGAGAAAGG
>JAEUSC010000072.1 GCA_016789035.1 Candidatus Omnitrophota bacterium | reverse complement strand
ACGCTAAGTGCTATGTATTCACCTTCGATAGACGGCGGTGTGATGGCATTTTATGTTTTAACCACCAATGCCCAGGTTGAAAAGGTAAAAGAAATTCTGACACAGGAACTTCAAAAGTTGACCACAGTTGTTGTAACTCCGGCAGAGCTTGACGCCGCCAAGACTGCGCTCAAAACGCAAGCGGCTGTCGAAACTCAAACCGTGGGTAGCTTGGCCAACATCACTGCGTTAGATGAGCTTTATGGATTGGGTTTCAATAATTATCAAAGCTATTCCTCAAAGATAGATCGTGTCCAAGGGGAAGATGTTCAGCGAATCGCTAAAAAATATTTTAATTCTGCTCAGGCGTCGTGGGTCATTGTTAATTCTTCTAAGAAATAATAGTCTTTTTTGAAGAAAAGTAGCGACATTGTTATTTACAATGCTCAGGTTCAATGTTAGATTAGACGTGCTTTTGGATCGATTTATTGACGGAGTTGCGGCACAACTAGCAGAAGGTCTACTCAAAAAGGAAACTATTTCTCAATCATGAATCAGGCCAAACTATTTGAATTAGAATCGCAGCTGATCCCGCTGTTAAGAAGAAAGCTTGAACTTGTTCAGCCGCAGGAAGAACGCCAAGCCACTGTTTTGCAAGCTCTAGAAGAAGCCCTGAAAAACGATCACCGGGGCGTTTTCACTGTTGAGTTTCCCACCCAAGTCCATAAGGAACAATTTGCTGCCAATTTTTTCTCTTACGGCGTCATTGAAGAAATGCTGTCGGATATCAATGTGGAAGACATCATTATCAATGGGCTGAAGCCTATCTACATTCATCATGCGCAGGATGGTTTTGTCTCAACCAATAAAAGATTTTCAAACCGTAAAGAATTGGACCTGTTTATCCATAAACTGTTGGTTTTTGGAGGGCGCGGGGATTTCGAGAAGATTGTTAACTTGGAGCTTCCGAACCTTGCCGGGCGCGTGAACATCATTAAGGCGCCTTTTGGACCGCAATTGTGTATTACAAAGGCGAAGGTAGATCCTATCAGTGTGGTGGATTTGATCAAACACGGAAGTTTGAGTATTGAGGCAGCTGCTCAGCTGTGGCTTTATCTAGAAGGTCTTTCGATCCGCCCGGCTAATGTCATCATTGCCGGCGGCCCTGGGACGGGAAAAACAACACTTTTAAACGCGCTATTGAGTTTCATTCCGGTAACGGACCGCATGGTCATTATTGAAGATACTCTTGAGCTTAATACATTTCTGGATGACAGTTGTTCGCGCCTGGAAAGTGATGACACATTGTCCTTGGCAGACCTTGTTAAAAACAGTCTGCGCATGCGTCCTGAACGCGTCATTATAGGGGAAGTCCGCGGTGAAGAGGCAAGAGACATGATTACGGCCGCCAATATCGGGAAATATTGTATGTGTACGATTCATGCGCTGACTGCCAGGGAAGCGATTATCCGTTTGCAAAATGAGCCGATGAATATTCCGGAAATCTTGGTCAATCTGATTGATGTTTTTGTGGTGTTAAAACGTTATCATGTCGGGGATCGGGTTTTTCGTATCATTGATGAAATCAGCGAAACGGGAGGAATGGAACAATCCAAAATTCTTTTGTCACCAACATTCAAATATAATTATGACCGCCAGCAGTTGCAGATGGTTTCTCCAAGCACAGTCTATCGCGACCGTTTGGCATCTCAGTCCGGTCAATTGCCGCGGGACATTATTGATGAAGTGATCGTCCGTGCGCATGCCCTTAATGAGCTTGCGAATCTCGGCATGCATACAATGAAAGATGTAACAACGTTTTGCCGTTCATACAAGCAAAGTCCTTTAGAATCGTTGGCCAAATTGGGTCTTGATCGCATTAGAATTTTGCAGGAGTACGGACAAAATCGGCATGGATAATGCGATGAAAAATTTCGACAATGGAAATATCTATTGAGTTTGTAGGTTCTTTTATATATAATCCTGCCTTATTAATTTAGGTGAATATGCGCTCGTAGCTCAACTGGATAGAGCATCAGCCTACGGAGCTGAGGGTTGCAGGTTCGAATCCTGCCGAGCGCGTTTTAAGATAAGGTCAATAATTAAGACGGCAATTGCGGGGTAACAATTGCTGTCTTTTTTTGTCTGGCTGTCAGGTCCAAAGGCCACGGTTTTTATGAATATGGATGAGCTTTACATGCGTGAGGCTTTGCGGCAGGGGACGCTGGCTGCGCAAAGCGATGAGGTCCCTGTGGGGGCTGTCATTGTTTTTGGTAACAAAATTATTGCCAAAGCTCATAATCAGGTTGAATTATTGAAGGATCCTACCGCGCATGCCGAGATGATTGCTATTACACAGGCAGCGAATTTTCTTCAGTTGAAGTGGTTGCAGGGTTGTGTGATGTATGTTACAATCGAGCCCTGTTCGATGTGCGCAGGAGCATTAATTCTATCGAGAATTGATCGTGTGGTTTTTGGCGCTCATGATGAAAAAACAGGAGCCTGCGGTTCGGTTTTTAATATTGCC
>JAEUSC010000044.1 GCA_016789035.1 Candidatus Omnitrophota bacterium | reverse complement strand
AGAAGCCCGAGGATCGCTCTTTGAGCAGCGGTCAAGCCCAGAATGTGGCTAGCCGTCCAACACGGGACAATGTGGTTTCGTTGACCGAACGAAGAGAACAAGTTTCCGCCAGCCGCGCTCAGACAGTCGAGCCCAGACAAGTGCCTGTACGCGATGCAGCGATGTTGGGCGATTCCAAATCCGGCAATCTGGAAGTAAATAATCGTGAGACCGTAGCAATGGTCTTTAATAAAGCTAAGAGAGAAACCCCCTTGGTTTTAGAGCCACATACATTTACCGTTGGTGTAGATATGTATCGGGGAACAACCCTAAGTAATTTGCGCAGCAATTTACGACCCAATGGAAATAAGATTATCTTACAAGCCAGTCAATCGTCTCAGCATATGCCGTGGACATTTAATTCAGCTGATGCCCGGGATTTTGCCGAAGGCAAATATTCGTCTCAAAGCAAGGAAGAACAGATTCCTGTGGTGATGTTGATTGATTATCAAAAACTAAAAAACATTTATGAAACGCAGGGTGTAAAAGACGTTCTTCCTCCAGCATCGATAGAAGAAGATAACAATTGGTACAACGTTCCGAATAATTTAGGAATTTCATTGGAAGCGTTAAGGGCTATTCGAATCAAAGACCCATCGGGGATTTGGCGGGAGATCGATGATAAAGCGATGGTCGATGACATCGTTTTAAAACGAAAAGAAATTTCTCAAATTGATCTAACTAAGTTTGAGAAAGTTTATGAGATGGCAAACTATCGCGATCAGGCGATGCTGGGCGAAAAAGATCCAACAAAATTCCAGGAAGTGATTCAGAGCGAGGCCTATCGCGTTACGCAAAGCAAAGACGGTCGGTATGGACCGATTCATACGATTGAGCCCCGTAAAGACGGCAGTATGGCAGACGCCCATATGCAAAGAGTTCCGTTATATGCTTTGAAGGACGAAGGAAATCAGGTCGAAAGTAGCTCTTTCGATGCGATGTCCGCATTAGGTTATAACTACAAAGGGCGAGATCAATTTGAAAATCCAAGTTCAGCTGAAATCAATGGCCGGGTCAGTGAAATTTTAGGCGATGTTCCATTCAAAGCCAAGGATGTTGAAGGAATATTGACGGATGAGCAATATGTAAAAATACATATTTTCGAGCAGTCCTATCCTAAAGGAAAAAATGGTTTCATATTCTTCCATGACGGAAGCAATCATCCGTTCGGGGAAGCTGTCTTCCCGGATGATTTGGCCAAAGTATTAGTCGCCAAATTCACTTATAAATCGAAGCTGGATGAATATGGGATCGAAAAAGCTGATTGGTATGACATGGCGACCTATTTTGATTATCTCACCATGGATCTATCGGATTATTTAGCAGATCGTGATAGGGAAAGACTTGTTGAGAAGATAACAACATATCTTGTAAAACAACAGACTTTGATTTCGCCTTTGCCCGATTCTGCCGACAAGTTGTCCGCCGGACAAAAAGCTGAATTAGGTAAATTAATGCAGAACATTCAATCCGCGGAAAAAGCCATTGCGAATGAACCCGTAGAGGCGACCGTGAAGCGATTTGTCCAAGAGGTTGACCAAAAAATTACTAAGTTAGCGCAAGCCGGTTTGGCTGAGCGTCAAGTCCGTTCTTCCTCGTCTGCTCAGACGATTCCTGTCGGTCGCGATCAGGCGATGCTGAGCCAAGACGATAAAAACGACTTTGTACAGAAGGCCGTTGCGGGAATCAAACCCGTACAGTCAATTGTGTCAGCGGTTGAACCGCCGGTTGCCAAAGCAATTGTTGAAGTTAAAGAGAAAGAAAAATTTGAAGGCCGCATTAATATCGCCAATGACGAACATGTCGTGTTAGATATTGATGAAAATGCGAAGAATTCTTCGGTGGCCTTGCCCGGAGTAAATGCGCAAAAAGTCAATCGAGACGTTCGAATTTTAACCCACGAATTGGTCATCAATGCCTTGGCTGCCCGACCGAATGCTTCTGAGAGTGTTCAGGTTCAACTCAAACCATCGGCGAATGGGGATCTGGTTCTAAGTGTTCAAAATAACAGTCAAAAGGTACTTAAATCGCAAGATCTCTATCAGCGAGCCATCGAGCTTTCTAATGCTTCAGATGTGAAGCCCGTCCGCTTTGCGGATGGGCGCACCGGATTTATCGGAGCGCGGCAAGTGTTACAAGCTGGTGATGTGGATATTTCTAGTCAAGACGTTGTTGATTCTATTAAAGCCATCACAGAGGATACGAATTTAAGTGAAAATGCCAAGATAAAAACTATTCTCAGCATTCCTGGATTTTCTTTTGGAAAAACGCCTACCCGTTTTGAAGGAACTGGGATGGGATTAAGCTTCGTTGATGCCAAAGTTAAGGAAATGGGTGGGCAGTGGTCGCTGACTCAAGAACCTGTTAATGAGGCCGGCACGCTCTACAAGACGAATGTTTCGGTGGTATTCCCATCCAGCATCGTCAAATCTGCTTCGGATGTCGCTCCCAAAGTCGCGGAACGAATCGGTCAGGAATTAAATCAACCGGAGAATGTTGGATTAAAAACTTTCTTACAGGGAACGCATGCTTTGGCACCTGTATACGCTGAAATGATCTTTGACACAGCCTTGCAGGATCCGTCAGATTTGCGGCGCACTGTTTCGGTTGTGAAAGAGAACCTAAAAGATTCGGGAATTGAGTTGAGTC
>JAEUSC010000036.1 GCA_016789035.1 Candidatus Omnitrophota bacterium | reverse complement strand
CTTTGATCAAACGCTCATTGACAACATCCAGCATCTCCAAGAATGACATGTCGGTATCGATCCCATCAGCCGGATACGTTTCGAACTGGCCTTTGGTTGCCGCAGATTTTTGCCGCCAAACTTTTAGTGTAAGATTGATTTTTTCACTCATAGATTTTGTCAACCTGTCTCATGTCTACTTATAGCTTCTTTGCGCTAAATGAACTTCTTCAAACTTCAATTCTTCTTTATGAAGATTCGGGCCTCTGCCAACACCCGTAAATTCCCAGGCCGCAACATAGGCAAATTCGTTATCATTTCGTAACGCCTCGCCTTCCGGAGTCTGAAATTCTTCACGAAAATGACCGCCGCAGGACTCCCGGCGATGAAGCGCATCTGTAACCAGCAAATCCGCAAATTCTAGAAAATCGGCCACACGTCCGGCTTTTTCGAGATTTTGATTCAATTCGCCTTCGGATCCCCGTATGGTGACATTCTGCCAAAATTCATCCCGGATTGCAGGAATGCGTCCTAGAGCCTCCCGAAGTCCGGATTCATTACGGGCCATACCGCATTTGTCCCACAACAAACGTCCCAATTCCCGATGAAAATCATCAACCGTTCGCTTGCCTTTGATCGACAGCAGATATTTGATCCGTTCATCCGCATGCCGGAAAGATTCTTGAAACATGGAATGTTCTGTTAAATTCTTGGCAACCGGTGCAGATTTCGCCAAATAATCACCGATGGTGTACGGCAAAACAAAATACCCGTCGGCTAATCCTTGCATCAGAGCGCTCGCCCCCAAGCGATTGGCGCCATGATCAGAGAAATTCGCCTCGCCAATGACAAACAATCCCGGAAGGTTACTCATCAAATTGTAGTCCACCCATAAACCGCCCATGGTGTAATGAACAGCAGGATAAATCATCATCGGTGTTTTGTAGGGGTTGTGATCGGTAATCTTTTGGTACATATCAAAAAGATTGCCGTAGCGTTCTCTGATGACAGGCTCACCCAGACGATTGATCGCGTCGGCAAAGTCCAGATAAACAGCCTGGCCGCCTCCCACGCCTTTGCCAGCATCACACTGTTCCTTGGCGTTACGGGAAGCAATATCGCGCGGGACCAAATTACCGAAGCTGGGATATTTGCGCTCCAGGAAATAATCCCGCTCCTGCTCAGAAATTTCGGCGGGATTTCGTTTATCGTTCTTATCTTTGGGAACCCACACCCGTCCGTCGTTACGAAGACTTTCGCTCATTAAAGTCAACTTAGATTGATAGTCGCCATGAATAGGAATGCATGTTGGGTGGATTTGTGTATAACAAGGATTCGCTAAGAAAGCCCCCTTTTTATGCGCCCGCCAAATGGCTGTCACATTTGACCCTTTGGCATTTGTGGAAAGATAAAAGACATTTCCGTATCCACCGGTAGCCAGAACAACGGCATCGCCCACATGGGATGACAACTTTCCAGTCACTAAATCGCGGACAATGATCCCTTTGGCCACACCGTCAATGACAACCAGATCCAGCATCTCAGTGCGCGGATACATGTTGACCGAACCGCGGGCCACTTCTTTCATCAACGCACTGTAAGCGCCTAATAAAAGCTGCTGTCCTGTTTGACCGCGGGCGTAAAATGTGCGTGAAACCTGTGCCCCTCCAAAAGAACGGTTTTCCAAATATCCCGAATATTCACGCGCAAAAGGAACGCCTTGAGCGACGCATTGATCGATAATATTATTGGAAACTTCAGCCAGACGGTAAACATTGGCTTCTCGCGCACGAAAGTCCCCGCCTTTGATAGTGTCATAAAACAACCGTTTGATACTGTCGCCATCATTGGGATAATTCTTGGCCGCATTGATGCCTCCCTGAGCCGCGATGCTGTGGGCCCGACGGGGCGAATCTTGAAAACAAAAAACATCTACCTGATAGCCCATTTCCGAAAGCGAAGCCGACGCCGATGCCCCCGCCAAACCAGTTCCCACAACAAGAACCTTATATTTTCTTTTGTTGGCAGGATTAACAAGCTTCAAATTGAACTTATGGTTGGTCCACTTGTCTTTGAGCGAACCAGATGGAATTTTTGAATCCAACATAATCACCTAACCGCGGATAAGGACATAAACAGGAATTGAACTAAACCCAATAGCTATAAGCGTCGCAAAAAACCGGCTGAATTGAAGAACCATCGGCGTATATCGAGGATGATTAAAGCCTAATGTTTGCACAAGGCTTTGCACTCCGTGGGCCAAATGAAAACCTAAACATCCCATAGCAATGATATACAGCAGACTATGTATCGGACTTAAAAAAGAATTGTAAACAACTCCATAAAGGCCCAGGGATTGATTATTCATAAGACTTCGCGGGCCCTCATGATTGATAAGTGTAAAATCTAACAGATGCCATATAACAAATCCAAACAAGAACAATCCCGTGGCCGTTCTCATTTGAGTGGCCAACGAAATATTTCCACGGTGATTGGCCACCGCATACCGCGTAAAACCTGCGGACTTCCTGTTTTCAATCACCAAAAGAATGGTGACCAACACATGCGTTAAAAAAATCCCTAAGAGGCCCAGCTCAATAAGCAACACAACCGGCCGGGCTTTTTTTAAGGTAGCCGCATATGCATTGAAAAGGTCAGGTCCGCCAAAAATCAGTAGATTGCCAATCAGATGACCAATCACAAAAATGACCAAAAGAAGTCCGGTCACGGCGACAATCTGCTTTTTTCCAATCGATGTTTTAAGCAATCCTAGACACATAGAGTAATCGTTTAGATCAATGAATGTAAGAATCTAACGCTGAAACTTCCCCGGAATCCATGAAACCATCATGATTTTTGTCAAAATGATAGAGAACATCCGTATTGGTGGGATACTTTCCTTCTTTTGCAATCGAGGAACGAACCGTCTTAATGTATTCTTTGATTTCTTCATATTCCAACGTACGATTACCGTTGGCATCAATGGCCTGATCAAGACTGCTTCGCACCGGTATTGAGGCATGTTCGCGCAGCTGTTTTAAAATGGCAGGCTCGACAGGTGGTGGCGAAGGGACAGCAGGAGAAGCAACCTCCGGAGTTGCTGAAGACTTAGCTTCGGGTGCAGCAACCGGTGCGGTTGACGGCTGGGCAGCCGCCCCTTTTGCAGCTTCCAATGCGGGAGAATCTTCGGCCAAAATTTGCGGAACCGCAATCAACATAAACACAATCACTAGAATCGAATTTTTGATGCTTTTCATTGTCACCTCACAATTGATTGATGATCTAAAATTATTTTCATTCTAACTGCGCACACCTTGATGTCAAGGTTAGTGACTAATATTTTTCGCCTCATTTATTGTTTAACTCCTTAATAAAATTACTATTGATCGTTTGCCCTAATTGCTGGGCCCTTAGAACATCCGCTTTGCTTTCCCCGATCATGTCCAAATGAAAATACGCAACCGCGCGATTGGCATAGGCCTCGGCAAAATCAGGCTGGACCATTATGGCTTTAGAATAATCACCCAACGCCGCCTGGTAATTTCTCAGTTGAACATTTAAATTTCCTCGATTATTCAGCGCGTAAACATACTGGGGATTGATTTTTAAAGCCCGCTCATAATCCGCAAGCGCCTGATCATATTGTTTAAGCATGGCTTTAAGATATCCTCGATTGGCAAAAATCTCCGGGTCAGAAGATTCCCTTTCTGCCGCTGCTGTATAATCATTCAAAGCCAAGTCCCACTCTTTTTTTCTCTTATAAATATTTCCCCTCGATGCATAGGCTTGCGCATTATCCGGTTCCAGATGGATAACCGTCGAATAATCATTCAAAGCCCCGTTGATATCCCCTTTTAACTTTAAAAGATTACCGCGATTTTGATAAGCAGCCGCAAAACTCGTATCCAGAGCAATCGCATGATTGTAATCTGCCAACGCCAAGTCACTCTGACCAACCTGCCGCAAAATTTGTCCGCGATTGTTTAATGGCCGAGCCTTCATGGGAGATTTTAAAACTGCATCATTCCACAAAGAAAAGGGATCCTGCCAAATGGCATTACGACAAACGGTGGCCACACCTAACAAAACAGCCATAATACCGAGGATGATCGCCGCAGGCCGCCAATCGCGCTTGGCAAAAATGATCACGATCATATGCGATACAAAGAAACACAAGCCAACCATAGGCAGATACATTCGGTGCTCAACGCAAAGATCAGGACTGGTGATGAAACTTTCCAATGACAAGTTCAAATAAAACCAGACCACCGCCAATGTCAACAACCGATAGCGTTGCGAATAATAAAAGGCCGTCCCCAAGATACCGGCATGAAAGATGAAAGCCGCCCACCAGCTCAACCATCCGGCCTGTGCCACCAACGGATAATCGTGGTCAACGTTCTGACCAACTGGAAAAACAAACAATCGCAAATAAGTCATCCAAACATTTATTTGCGTCAGAACATAGTCATTGCGGCTGATTACATCCTCGGCGACCCCCCTGGTGGCACTGTACGGCACCATCGTTTTTAAGGAAAGATGCTCTGCGCGCGTCAACAAAAGGGGAATGACCGCCATTGTGACGAGAAAACAAGCATACAAAATCCATGGACGGGATTTTCGACCAGGGCTATGTGATTGAGTCCATAATTGGTCAACGGCAATGATTGCAACCGGCAAAACAAAAGCCGTTTCTTTTGTGAACATCGCCAGAAAACATGTCACAAGCGCACCACCCAGCATTCCCTTGACTGACGTCCGGCGGTATTCTAAAAACATCACAACTGTCGCCAAAAAAAAGAATGTCATCATGAGTGTAGATCGTTGCCAGATATAATTGACCGGCTGTGTCGCCAAAGGATGCAACAGAAAAATCAAAGAAGCACCAAACGACTTTTGGATCACATTACTCGGTCGTGCGTCTCCATCCTGAGCCAAACGGGAAAAGATCTGATATCCGAAGGCATACACCAATACGGCATTGCAGACATGAAACCAGATATTAACGAAGTGATAGCCCACAATATTCAGTTGTGAAAAAGAATAATTGGCTGCGAAGGTCCATCCCACCAGAAACCGTGTGTTAAATGCATCAAATAAAGCCCTAAAATCCCAGACATTTCTAATAGCTGGATTATTGACGATTACAGCAAAATCGTCCCACTGAAATGAGGCTGTCATAGCATTGAGATAGACCAGAAAGCCCAAGCAGGTCAAGACAGCAACAATCCGCAGATGCCATGTTGTAACCACTGACTCGATCTCCCCTGCTAATTTAAGGGATGATACTTTGTTTTTTCTGTAATGCTTTTTCATAACTTCCCTATACCAAATGATAGCGTAAATCGATTACTGTGGCCCCGGCGCTTTGTCTCTTAGTTGACGCTCAAGTATGGTTTGTAAAATACGAAGATTGTTTTGAGCGGCATCGTTGTGAGGGTCTATCTGCAAAACAATATTCAGGTCCTCTGTGGCCCGCACATAATCGTGAGAGTTTTTAAAAACAGTGGCCCGGTTAAGATATGCAGGAACGTAATCGGGATCCTTTTCAACGGCCTGGTTATAATT
>JAEUSC010000516.1 GCA_016789035.1 Candidatus Omnitrophota bacterium | reverse complement strand
TTCATTTCTTAGAAACGGAGTGTCGTTTAATTTTTAACAATAAGGCCGACAAGAAACTTTCCTTAACCAGACCACTGCCGCGGAAATCAACATCCTGGCCCAGCTTATCGATCTCGGTGATCAAGGCATTGTTCGCCTTTGCGGCCGCCCAGGCCCAGCTTTCCAATTGCGCGCGGTTGATGGAACTCAAGTTTGTGGCCACAAATAAGACACCCTCAGGCTTCAAAGCGGCTATGGCCTTGGCCATCATGTTCGGCATTTCTTTCTTCACACTAAAAACTTTGCCTTCAAAGCGAGAAAATGACGGCGGATCGAGAATAATCACATCAAACAAATTGTTGCGCTTGGCCGCCCGTTCAATATAACGGATCGCATGCTCACGCATAAATTCGCTTCGGCCTGTTTTTAAATGGTTAAGTTTGTAATTCTCTTCACCGGATTTCAAAAACTTGCTGCTGATGTCCACATTGACCACCCGCAGCGCACCGGCCAATCGGCAATGCGCGCCAAACGAACACGTATAAGCAAAGCAATTCAAGACCTCTTTGCCGGATGATAACGATGCCACCAGCTTGCGATTTTTGCGCATGTCCAAAAAAAGACCTTGGTTGAGATGATCACCCAAATCCACATGAAACTTGAGTCCGTTTTCTTCAACAATGGTTTGAGAAGGACCGCTGACCAACACATCCATTGATTCTTTACCCATCACCGGCGATGAAGACGCCGATCTGTTTTTAATGACCAGAAATTTCACCTCAAAGTGCTGCGTCAGAAACTCTTTTAATAAAGCTTTATGGGCCAGCCAAAATTCCTCGAGCGCATAAATGACAAAATGCTGATCATAGCGGTCAATAATAAGGCCAGGCAACTGATCGCCGATGCCATTGACCAAACGCATGGCATTGGTGGGAAGCTTAAAATTTTTGCGAAAAGCCAAGGACGCTTTTAGTAACGCATGGACTTCTTCATTATTTTTGGGAAAGGTACTTTTCATCATCATGTTCGCCTGCTTATAAGGTCAATATAAATATCCTGCGGACCGGCTGTCCTTGGGTACCGCTTTAAGCGCCACTCTTGACTGTGAGACATGAAATCTCCCGACTTGAGTTTGGCACCCGGCGCATGGATCTCGACTTCCAAATAACCATGAATGTTGGAATTAAAAATTTCAATCATCGATCGGTGAAGATATCGCCCTTTCACATCCACAGAAAAAATCTTCAGCAAAGCTACTTGTCCGTCCGGGGTATCACACAGGCAAAGGACCTGCCCAACATCGATCATTCCTCCAAATTTAAAAACCTGACTGTCCCGGCAAGGAATGCAAGTTAAATCTCCCTCTTGGGCGAGAACAACGCAATGATCAGGCAGCGTGGGATCTTCCTTGTGGTAAGAACGGATATTTTCTTTTTTTGTGGGAAGATACACATCACACGGACGCAGCAGCTGCGTCACATTCCATATCCCTTTACAGACGGTACCGTGGCCGTAATTGGTCATCTCTTGATCCAGCGTGATCGTCCCATCATGACTGATTGAGACCGTCCTTTTGATCTGCAGTCCTGTTTCGCCACAGACCGGCGAGATCATCTTGATACCGTTACCCGAAATCTGTCGATCATACCCTCCTGCATCCAACTGCAGGGGCGGAATTTTCTCCCACCAGTCTCTTTCAGGCGCAATCCAGGTCTTATCCCCGCCCCAAAATCGAAAACCCAGCTTTTG
>JAEUSC010000503.1 GCA_016789035.1 Candidatus Omnitrophota bacterium | reverse complement strand
GTCGGGTGTAGGTTCCCCTGCCGTACCGCTCACCACAATGTCAATAGCAGCTTTGATTGAAGCCAAAGGAGTTCTCAGTTCGTGCGACACCGTAGAACTAAATTCTTTCTGGATGTCATACAAGACCGTGAGTTTTTGATTGGCCGACTGAAGCTCTTCATTCTTAATTTTCAAAGATTCAAACAGCCGACGGTTTTCCTCAAACAAATCATAATGGTACAAGGCGCCGACAACGGTGGACTTTAACTCATCAGGATGCCATGGTTTATTAATAAACCGAAAGACCTCACTCACATTAATCGCTTGTTCCGCGGCAGTCAAATCCGCAAAAGCCGTAAAAAGAATACGCACAATGTGCGGATACTGAACCCTAACTCGTCGTAGAAACTCAACACCTGGAATATCCGGCATGCGTTGATCGCTGAGGACAACTTTGATCTTCTCCCGAGTAATAATCGCCATGGCCTCGGCATAGTTATTGGCCACCGCCACTCCGTAGGGTTCATTAATGAATATCCTCTTTACAGAACTCAAGACTTTTTCTTCGTCATCCAAAAAAAGAACGTTAATTTCTTTCATATATTATCCCCTATGGACAACCGACCATTTGCAGAAACTGCCACCAAAGGCAGTTTAATGGTAAATGTGGTCCCCTGGCCCACTTGAGTTTTAAACGTGATCGTGCCGCCATGTTTTTTAACAATGTCATAACTTACGCTCAATCCTAACCCCACGCCTTGACCGACAGGTTTTGTTGTAAAAAAAGGATCAAATATCTTAGTCACATTCTCGGGTGGTATGCCGCAACCTGTATCTACAATATCAATAGCCACATGGCCTTCAACCATATAGGTCTTTAAGGAAATAATTCCCTTACCCTTAATGGCTTGTGAGGCATTGATCAACAAACTCACCAAAACTTGAGCCATTTTTTGTGGGTCACAACTGACCAGTGGAACATGACCATAATCCTTTCTTAGCTCTGCCTTGTACTTGATTTCGTTCCAGACGACGTTAAGAACACTTTCCAGCAAGCTTTCAATATTGACAGAATCAACACCACCTTTATCAGGACTTGCAAAGGCCCTCAAATCTACAATGATCTTTCTGATTTTCTCGGCGCCTTCCTGGGATTCTCTGATTAAGTTCACAATATCGCTGTGAATAAAATCTATATTAGCCGCATGACGGATTTTCTCCCACGACTCAATTACTGCCGCAATTTCCTGCTGATCATTGTTTTGATACGCATTACCTAAATCTGACAAGATCTTTAATAGAGCGTTGTATGTCACTGCATACTGTTCCAGTGTCTGCATGTTACTGTTTATGAAACCAATGGGATTATTGATCTCATGCGCGATGCCGGCTGCCAGCTGCCCAATTGCAGAAAACTTTTCCGACTGAAGAAGCTGCGTCTGAACGTGCTTGAGGTCATCGTGGGTCTTTTGCAATTCTTTTAATGCCGCCTCGAGTTTGCTAGTCCGCTCTTGAACCTGCAAATCCAGTGTTTGGGTCAGTTGATCCAGTTCCAACGTCCGTAAGGACAATTGATAGTTACTTTCAACCAGGGCTGCTTGAGATTGACGGGCAATGCGGATGATAAACAGCAAGGACAACAAGAGCATAATGAGAACGGTAATGAATGTTAACCGGCCAAAGTTCTCCTTACTTTTTTCAACCAACAATGCATCTTCCATCTGCCGCTTGAGAAAACGGTTCAATTTCTCAATAGCCTGTATATAATTTTTCTTTTGAATTTCATATTGCTCACAGAACAAGATTTCCATGGCTTCTTTACCCTGTCCGGACTTGATTAAATCAAAAGCCTTATGTTCCATTTCCAATAACTTTATTTTCCCCATATTGTTACGGTCTGTCTCCTTACGGTAGACACCCGGAGACAATACGATGGCTTGATTAATAGCAGCCGTCAGACGAGGCTCATAAATTTTATACCGCTCAACCCAACGGGTGTCCTGTGTTGCCGCGGCCATACGAGCAGACATGGTGAGGATTTCATCATAGTGAATAATTTCACTTCGCAGTGTCTCTATCATTGCTGAGTGGTCATTCAAATCCTTGATTACATTTTCTGCCCGATAATCATATATGCCAAGAATAACAAGTATGACAGTCGTCACAATCAGCACCGCCGTGAAAAACCGGACAGAAATCTTTGTTCCTGTTTTCAAATGCTTTATCCCGGTTCCCCGGGGAATCACTTGAGATTGGGCGTTCATACAGATTCTCCGAGCATTCGAGATACTTTTTCATTTAATATTTTATTGCTGAAGGGCTTTCCTAAATAATCATCTGCTCCCAAATCTATGATTTTCTGGATTTCCGCAAGCTCACTTACACCAGAGATAGCCAAGATTCTGACGGCCTTATTGTTTGGGTCGGAGCGAATATTGGCGCAAACCTGATAACCATCCAGACCAGGCATATGAATATCAAGAATGATCAGCTGGGGCCGGAAAGCTACAAATTTCTTTCCAGCTTCAAACCCATCGTAGGCGGTGGCGATATGATATTTGTTTTCCAGGGTTAAAGCTCTTTGCAGTGAACTGACAATTCCGCGATCATCATCAACAATAAGAATTTTCTTTGGAATGACAGTGGCCTGAAGCTCATGAGGAATAGGCATCTCATATTGCCTCAGAAAAGAAAGGAAATCGTGAACACTGACACGGCTATGCTTTCCCGGGGTGCGATAAGCTTTTAGCTTCCCGGAAGCCACCCATTTGAGAACCGCCCGGTGAGAGACATGGCAGTACTGGGCAATCTGCCCGGTTGTAAGTGGCCGCTGTTCGTCCTTCTGAAGATCTATTCCCATATATCCGCGTTTCCAGTTATTCTTAAAGTTCCACTTTTTCCTGTTCCAAATATATCCGATGAAATGTCGAAAGTCAAACAACAGCACCCATCTATCTGGAAGTAAAAAGGTTATAAGCTTAACGTACCAGCTTCTAGCCCTTCCACTATCACCGCTTTAAATACTTATAAGCATCTAACCTCCGCTATAGAAACAAAAAAGGCCGCTATGACTTCATAGCGGCCTTTTTTGTTTCAGATACTTCTTTTGTTTACTTACAACCGGCAAGGTTAAATTGGCATGAGCTGGTACACCCTAAAGTTCCACTCGAAAATCCGAGTTTAGAACAACTATAACCGTTTAAGGTTCCTACCTCGCACTGCTCTCCCTTTTCGAGAATCTTATTTCCGCAAACATTGGCTTGGATATTTGTGCAGGAACCAGTTGAGAACTTACAGTTACTGCATCCCAAAGCTCCACCATCGAATCCCAACGTCCCACAGGTCTGCCCATTAAGAGTCCCCTTTTCACATTCTTCCGACCCCTCAATCTTGCCATTACCACACACAGAAGGTTCCGGTCCTGTGCAAAGAGAGGTATCCAACCCGCAGGTTGAACTGCATCTTAATGTTCCGCCCGTATAACCAAGACTCTGACATGTTTTGCGATTTAAACGCCAGAGGTCGCATTGCTCACCAGGATCAATACGAGCATCTCCACACGAGGGAGAAACGGCACAACTGTTTGTATTAAATTTACAACTGCCGGTACACCCCAAACTTCCACCGGAAAAACCCAAACTCGTACAAGTTTCGCCGTTAAGGGTACCAGTCTCACACTGCTCTTCACCTTCGAGCACTTTGTTACCGCAAACATTTTCAACCTGCTGCGTACACAAACCGGTGGTAAAACGACACCCATTACAACCAAGGCTTCCACCTGTAAAACCTAATGTCGTGCAAGTATGACCATTTAAAGAGTAACCATCCTCGCATTGCTCACCGGGTTCAATAATTTTATTTCCACAAACAGCTGTTGTGCTTCCCGTGCAGCCAGACGTATTGTATTGACAAGAACTTAAACACGCCAACGTACCGCCGGAAAAACCAAGACTTGAACAGGTTTTTCCACCCAGAGCTTTACCATCACACACCTCGCCGGTCTCAATCGTACCGTTTCCACAGACTTTGGTGGAAGCTGTCGTACAGCTTGCGGTATTTAACTTGCACGCGCTCGTGCAAGAAAGAATACCCCCAGTAAAGCCCTGGCTTGCACAAGTTTTTCCATTCAAAGCAGCTCCATCACATTCCTCATTTGTTTCAATAACGGAATTTCCACAAACAGGAGTTGCTGTCCCACCGGATGCAGGAGTGGAAGGAACAGAACCATACTCGACAGCCCCAATGTCCCATACAGATCCACGGGGATAATTATTAAAATCTGTCGATGAGAGTGAACTGATAACTTTTCCTTTACCTATCGCCGGGCTGGTTGACTGCAACGCAACATTTTGATTGTCCCCGGTGTAAGACAAAGGCCCAACGATCTTGGGATCCACACAAAATGAAGCCGTGCCCGTACATTCACTGGTATTATATTTTGTCGCCCAGATAATATCATTGTTTGAGGAGAAAGGAATTTTTCCACAAGGACCATCGCCATTGCCTCCGGCGCCCGCAGCATAATACAAGTCAGCAACATCCGATCCGCCTGTATTAAATTCCAGACCACCTACGTAAATATTATTCTGAGAAGTAATTTTCTCTGTTCCCACACACCCGGAACCGCTAGCCTGAACAAGCACATCGCCATTACCGGTCACAGTAGAGTTATAAATACCCAAACTCATACCGGGACGGAAATTCACTGCCAACGTATTTCCACCGGCCCGGCAGTTATTAAAAGGAATGTTAGAAAAGCCGATTCCTGTGAGAGATGTGAATAATTTATTTAAGAAAAATGCGCAGTTCCCAATAAGCTTAGAATTGTCAATATTTGTCGATGCCGCAACCTTTACCTGATTTCCTGCATTACCTTCAAATCGTGAATGACTAATCTTAACGGACCCCTGCCCATTATGATAAAGAAGATCCAGACCATCGGAAACGTTATGACTAAAATCCACATTATCAAACACCCAATCACCGCCGGTAACATTTGTCCCTAAACCATCGCCATACCCGCCCTGGTCCTGGCTATAACAATGATGTGGCTGCAAATCTGGATATGATTCGCCACAGCCGTTCCACATAATCTTGGAATCTTTAAACGTAATACTACCGGTATTGGATGACGTGGTCGCTCCGATATCACCATCCCAACCCACAAATGAATTCGCTATCAGATCTGTCTTCTCTAATGTCCACCCACTTAAACGCCCCGCTAAAATACCCGTGCGTAAGCCATGAATTTTGACATTCTTAAGCAAGACGTTATTACTATCAGAAGCGACAATCCCAAACAACGCCCAAGGCCCATAGGGATACAATGTGCGATTACATACATTGAGAATATCTGGGCCGCCATCCATACAACTGGAATGGTCGGTTATATCTACGCATTGAATTTGCACATTGCTGCTTGACGTAAGATCAACAAGAGTGGATGCTCTCTCCGTACCCCATAATTGCGGTTTGCTGGAACAGCCTGAATCCCAGCCTTTACCGAGAATTCGCGTGGGACTTGTAGATGTTCCTGAGGGGACTGTTCTCATTCGGCAATCCCAAGGAAAATCTTTCGAGCAACTCGGGGTATTAGGAGCCCCCAATCCCATCATATATTGACCAGGGCCAATGACTAGGGTATCACCGCCCACCATCTTGTTGGGTGATCCTGCGGGCGAAAGCACCCAGAATGGATGGTTAAAAGCACAGGCTTGATTTGTTCCCGATCCCGAATAAGGTGCATCGGTTGCTCCTGTACATTGCGTGGAAGTTCCGCCATCCGTGCGTACATAGTAAGTAGCTGCTTGCGCTACTCCCGAAAAAAATACGCAGATAAATAGAATTCCACCCCACAAACCTAATAAAGATCTTTTTCTCATCACACACTCCGACCGTAGGCAATTGAACCAAGATTCAACCTGAATGGTGAACAATCCGAATCAACAATTTATACCAAAAGAAACACATTAACGGCAATTAATTAATAAAAATGACAATTGCTTCACCATAATTTACATGATTATACATAAAAGACATTAATAATAAGTTAATAAATTATTAAAAAAAATTAATTTAGAGCTTTTACCACGCTGTCGCCAATTGATCGCCATAAAAAGGTGAGAATACAAAAGGCCTGCGATAACCTCGCAGGCCTTTTAGCAAAAAATCCTGACCGTTTTCTAATTTCCCAGTGCATTAATTTTATTGGACAAATCACCGGTTAATTCACCAGCTTTTTGCTTAGCCATTTCGGCAATCTTGACTTTAGCCGTTTCAATGATA
>JAEUSC010000481.1 GCA_016789035.1 Candidatus Omnitrophota bacterium | reverse complement strand
GACTGTCAACCCTGGCCGTTTCATTAACGTAGTTGCCATTCAAAGAATTAAGAATTAGGCGAACCTTTATCCGACTGCTTTCTTGCTCAAAAATCATTTTATTTGGATCCACATTATACCCCTGAACACTATTGGATTCCTTGAGATCCTTTAATAATGCTTTCAGATCAAAAAAGAAATGCTCCTCTCCATAAAAAAGCTCAAACACATTATCCTTATCAATCAGTCTCACATGCACAGGACCCAGGGTAGTCTCCATCACCCTTTTATCGGGAGTCTGGTTACCATACAGTCCTTGCAAATTAAAAAGATAATCGAACCCCTCAACAGGGAGCACATTCACCGGCTGCGCAGTGTAATAAAAATACACTTGTCCGGACGCACTGGGATTGAGACGCCGTTGATACGGCTCAACAAATTCGATCCCAAGAAAGTCTCGACAAAACGAATATTGATCCATTGTCTGAAAATCTTTGTGATTAATTGCCCATCGGTTCAGAATTCCAAGCCCGTGCATGTTGTGCAAATACTCAACAATCGAAGAAATTTCCGCACTGTCTTTGAAAGACGACTTTCTTTTTTGCTGACTAAAAACACCGTCGATCAAATAACCATTCTTCGACAAATAAAATTCCAATCGCCCCAACTGACTTTTCCCTGAAACAGAGACAGCGCTTAACGGACCAAAGGCCGCCATTGCGGCCAAAAGACACATCGAGGTAGGAATCAAACGGATGTTTGTCTCCGGTTTAAATGTAAAACGAATTGAAATATAGAACAGCCAGACGGTAAACAGTAAAACAAAATAGCGTTCAACCGTAATGCCATACTCCGAAATACGGCGGAAGATAGCAACAGCCATCAACACCACCAAAGGAAACAGCGCCCGATAAAAATATTTGGCATAGGTCCTGATCCAGCCAAAATCAACGTCTTTACGCAAGGGATAAACCAAAAGCTGCGTCAAAATTCCCAACAGCGATGCTCCAATAATAAAAGATGACAACCAACCCACAGGAAGAGTCCAAGTCGCCACAATTTTCCCCATATATAAATACAGAATAACGTAATACACGACAACCAACGGGATAAGAATAAACTGCGTAAAAATTTTTAGACCTTTAGGATAATCTTCCTGCTTCTCCAAGCCCTTTATGTCAGATGGAATACCTCCCAGGAAAAACCATGTATTAAAAACGCCCATCACCACAAACCAAAGCTGAAAATAAATGTCCTCTCGTATTCTCAGATTAAAGAGGCTATTAAGACAGGCAATAGCAATCACAGAGCCAAAATAGATCGTCGAGGAATAGATGGCGCAAATTCCAACCCTAATAAAAAGAGATTTATTATATTGCCAGAAGGCGTTGGTGAGATGACGTTCAAAAAGAAAAGGGGCAATGGCAACCAAAAGATGAAGGTTGGCATTGATCATATAAAACCGGTAAAACTGCTCCCCTTTAAGCTTGCCAAGCAAGGTCAAAAAATATGTTACTAACACAGCGAGTGCCAGAAGGTTAAACCAGGCGCGTTTCCGCTTCTCAAGAATCTTAACTTCACTAAACACTTGGATAGCCAAAAAGAGTGTAAGCCCCAAAGTTGCCGTCATGGCCAACTTGCCCAGTTCATCCCCGATCCACTCAGGAAGACGCATTCCCTTGACGCGCTCAAGATGGATCCATGAAATCACGGACAGAGTTCCGGCAAATGACGAGATAAGCGTCCAAGAAAAACGCTGGAATGTTTGTTTAGCGTCCTGGAAGATGTTGTTGAGGGATGTGAATTTCATGGGACGTCGAAAAATCTGCTAATAATGGTCCTGCCAAATCAAAATCATGCTCCGAACGGACCTCGATAAAGGAATTCGGATGGGAAATTTTATACATACCGACATTGTTTCCAAACAGTTTTCCTTCGCGCACAAAATTAGGATAGGTCGCACAGCCCAAACCTTTAATCGCCACATAAAGCGGCTTTTTAAATTCACGGGGTGTAAAACCTTCGTCCACCCGTCGAAAATTCCCCTTTTCCTCGATCCAGCAGGAATTAAATTCTTCCCGCGCAGGAATAACCGTATCTAAACCTTTATCCACCAAATCGAAAACCAAGTCATCAATCAAATTGGGATCACGAAACGGAAAGGTAATTTCCAGTGATACCACAATGTCAGGCCAAATGTCCCGCTTTTCCAGCTCCTGAAGGGTATATTGCAAAACCTTTTCTAAATCAACACGCGGTCCAGAAAAAGATGCGTCCCGCAGAAACGGTACTTCTGCCCCCAGGCTTACGGCCAACTCTGCCGTCTTGGAATTATCGGTTGAAACAATAATCTTCTTGAGATAGCGGGATGCTTTGGCCCGTGCAATGGTGTATTCTAGCAACGGTCGTCCGGCAACAATGGGAGATTCCCCTTTAACAGGAATAATGGCCGTCACATTGAGTTTTTCAATATCAAGAGTA
>JAEUSC010000422.1 GCA_016789035.1 Candidatus Omnitrophota bacterium | reverse complement strand
TTGCCATGACCATTTTAGGGGTCTTGTTTGTCATGGATCCCTCTCGCTATGATCTTTTTCTCATCATACTCGGCCTGTCATTAGTCTTTGGTGTTTTCCTGGTTGTCGCCATCGGTGGGGCCGACATGCCGGTTGTCATTTCGGTTCTCAACAGCTATTCGGGGGTTGTGGCATGCACCACCGGTTTTGTTATCAACAATACCCTGCTCATTGTTGTCGGTGCTCTGGTGGGCGCTAACGGGATTATTCTTTCTATTATCATGTGCAAGGCCATGAACCGTTCGCTGGGAAATGTTATCTTTGGAGGATTCGGAGCGGTCAAGAAGAAATCCGGTGACACCGTCAAGAAGGACGTCAAACCCGTCACCGTTGAAGATGCCCATTTGATTCTTGAAGCGGCTAAATCCGTTGTCATTGTTCCAGGTTACGGGCTGGCTGTTGCGCAAGCACAACATGCAGTCAATGAGCTAAGCAAGGCCTTAGAAAATAACGGTTGTGACGTGAAATTTGCGATCCACCCTGTGGCCGGACGCATGCCTGGCCACATGAACGTGCTTTTGGCCGAAGCCAGCATTCCTTATGACCAGCTTATGGAAATGGAAGCGATTAATCCGACAATGGAAACCGTGGACGTCTCCATTATCATCGGAGCCAATGACGTCGTAAATCCCGCAGCTCGGCATGATAAATCCAGTCCCATTTATGGAATGCCAATCATTGATGCCGATAAGGCCAAGACTGTCTTTGTCTTAAAACGCTCAATGGCGACTGGCTTTGCCGGTGTTGAAAATGAATTGTTTTATTTCGAGAATACCCGAATGCTCTTCGGAGACGCTAAACAAACTGTTCAGGCTCTGGTGGCAGAATTTAAGTCCAGTCACTAATACTTCATTGAAATTCGAAAAAAAGAAAACCATCTTGTGATTTGCAAGATGGTTTTCTGTTTTAAAATTAACTGTTATTTCGACTTTAGAAACGACTTTGCGGATTTTCTCTGCAATGTGTTTCGAGACTCACTAAATTGAGCATCAATGAGTGTTTTGGCATCGCGATGTCGCGTTTTCAAATCTGAATACTTGACAGCAATTAGAAACAACCCTTTCTGGCTTTCCGAGATCCTTACAACTTTTCCAAACCCGTTAAATAAGTAAAGAACACCAGACATGACCACTTGAAGCTCCACCATGTCCCCCAGCTTATATGGCAAAATACTAGAGAACAACAAACCGCTATAACTCATATCTTCCGTGGTGGATAGCTGCCAGACATCCTCCCGTTTCTTATTGTCACGCTTATACAAGCGATGCCGGACTGTAACAATCCGCTTAACTCTGACACTATCCCGTCGTTCATTATAATTATTTTTACTCATTTTATATTTCCCGGTAAGGCATGCCAAAGGTTTCCGCAACTTCCTTAATGGTTAACTGGCCGTCAATCACATTAAGGGCGCGTTTGAGTTCGTAACAATCAGCCAAAATTTTTGGACAACCCTTATTGGCCAGGTTCAGAATATAAGGGAATGTTGCGTTCGTCAAGGCATAAGTGCTTGTTCTTGCAACCGCACCCGGCATATTTGTCACACAATAATGCACCACACCATCGACGAGATATGTGGGATGTTCGTGGGTCGTTGGACGGCTTGTCTCTACCGAACCTCCCTGATCAATGGCCACATCCACAATGACGCTTCCCTTTTTCATTTTGGAAACCATATCGCGGTTGATCAAACACGGCGCCTTCGCACCTCGAATAAGCACGCTGGATATAACAAGGTCAGCTTTCAGAACCGCATCTCTGATGGTGTGCGCGTTACTCATAATGGTGTGAACATTCGCCGGCATGACCTCTTCTACATAACGCAGACGGTTCAAATTCACATCCAGGACAGTGACGTTGGCACCCATACCGGAAGCAATCAAACAGGCATTTGAACCAACAACTCCGGCACCAATGACGACAACCTCCGCCGGCGCCACCCCGGGAACTCCTCCCAACAGGATGCCGCGGCCCTGCATCGGTTCTTCTAAATATTTGGCCCCTTCCTGCGGTGCCATGCGGCCGGCCACTTCACTCATTGGCGTTAAGCACGGCAATTCTCCGGCCGGTGTTTGCAAAGTTTCATAGGCAAATGCAGTGACTTTCCTATTTAGCAGTGCCTCAGTCAGCGTTTTACTTGCTGCCAAATGCAGATATGTGAAAAGAATCTGGCCTTGCCTTAAAAGCTCATATTCAGATTCCATCGGTTCTTTGATTTTGACGATGAGTTCCGACTGTTCATAAACTTGCCTGGCCCCACGTACAATTTTTGCCCCGGCCTTGATGTACTGCTCATCCTCAATACCACTGCCGACACCGGCCAAAGTTTCAATGCACACCTGGTGGCCTGCCCGCAAAAGTGCCTCAACTCCCACTGGCAAGATTCCCACACGATACTCATTGTTTTTTATTTCTTTAGGAATTCCAATGATCATGCGTCACTCCGGAATGTTATAGGAAATTTCGATATCTTCTTGTTTAGGATATTCTGCTAAAGAAACTGAAAAAACAACATTCTTTATCCGGCAAAGCGCCTTGTCTGTATGAGTGCAATAATAAAAAACAGCTTCTACATATATACGCTTTGAGGAAAGCTCCCGCCAGACCGGCAAACGAAATTCCAGACTGGATAAATACTGCTGGGCAATAATGGCTGAATCTTCCGTATATACGCGAACAAATGATTTCTGATCACCCAGGATTTGAGCATCTGGTCCCAAACCAAAATTAAATTTGATATCACGGATCCGGTTGGAATATTCGCGGTCAATTGAAATCACTTGCCCTGAGAAGTTCTTGATATCTAAGGGCGCTTTGGCAATTTCTTGAGTATCACTCCCGGTATCATTTGGGACTATTCTTTCATTCTGGTCAACAGCCACAGATTCATTAGAAACACCGCCAGTGAACGCTGGCTCGGTAACTTCCTCAGGTCCCGGCGTTTTGCCGCCTACCTGTAATTTTGTTTGTGGGAGCTGTTCGGTAACCACGAGCGCATTTTTGTCATTGGGAGGCACAGTTTCCTTGTTAACGGAGACATCTGCAATCTTTTGAAAATCATGGACGGTCAAATCCATTTGATTTTGAAATTGCGGAATATTTTTTTCAATAATCCTGTTAAAAAAGTAAAAAAGATTGTCACTCCCTATCTTTTTAAAAAGAACCTCTCCATCAGGAGCCAGCAGCACTGCGGAAGGAAACTTACGAAACTGAAAATCCTGCAAAACCTGCATCTGATCGTCAATAGCCACGGGTTGTCTGATGCGTAAAGCCCCGATAACGTCAACCACACGGTCATTTAAAACATCGGTATTTAAAGCCTTACCGGTGTGAATTCCAATAATCACCAACTGCGTAGAAAACTTTTCTTGGAGCTCACGGCATTGGGTTACAAGACCTTGAATACCTTTAACAGAATAGTTCCAAAAATAAACGAGAACGAACTTTCCTCGGAGTTGTTGAATCTTGATCGGCTCGGCACTGTTGATCCATACCAGGCCATCAGAAATCTCCGGGGCATGAGCCGATGAATGGGCCTGTGGAGAAAAAACCAGATAAGTCAAAAGCAAAAAAAAAGCAAATCTCAGCCGACAGCAAACCAGAAACTTTTGCGGCATCATATAACTCCTTGCCACGATTCGTTTTAGTTTAGAAATTAACCAGGGCCAATCATTTTTTCAGGACGGACAATCCGGTCAAAATCTTCCTCTTTCAAGAAGCCCAAGAGAACCGCGGATTGTTTAAGAGTGATA
>JAEUSC010000329.1 GCA_016789035.1 Candidatus Omnitrophota bacterium | reverse complement strand
CTGTATGGGAAACCGTCGCAGCCAGGCCGCTGAAATGGTTCTGGCTCCCGGTGAAAGTTCCGAACCTGGCGGTAACAGCCATCGCGGCAGTGACCAATGGTTATATGTGGTTCAAGGGAAGGCTGAGGCCATTGTCAACGGGAAGAACATCCAATTAAAAAAGCGGTCGTTGCTTTTGATTGAAAAGAATGAAAAGCACGAGATCATCAATTCAGGCAAAACTCCCTTTAAAACGTTGAATTTTTATGTGCCGCCGGCCTACACTAAGGACGGTCATACATTACCCCGCGGCCGGTCCTAAAAATTTTTTTTAACGTCTTGGCATTTTTAATGGCGTTCATATGCCAGTCATTGTTAAAGTAAACATACATCGTTTTGAGTTTTTTTGAATGTTTTTGGATAATTCCTGCCCAGTGTTTCAGTTGTTTCTCAGAATACGAAGAGGCGAATAATTTCTCCGGACCGTGGAAGGGCAAGTATCCGAAGTCGGCGGTCAAGGTCTCATCTAGCGGATAGCGGGAGGACTGCTCTATAGCCAGGGCGACGTTGTATTTTCTAAGCAGGGAGCAAATGGCTTTGCAAAACCAGGATGAGTGACGAAATTCGATGGCGGTCCGAACCGGGTAAGCTTTGCTGTAGTATTTTAGAAATTGTTCCAATCGTTCCAGGTTTAAGTGAAGACGGCTGGGCAACTGAATGAGAATCGCTCCTAAGCGATTCTCAAGCTGACCCGCAGCTAAAGTACGATTCCAATAATGCTTTTGTTTCGTCCTTGATCATGAGCGCGCGAAAGTGAGTAATGTTTTGGTTAAGTTTGACGCAGAAGATAAAATCCGGTTCCGTTGCATGGATCCATTTCTGGATCGTTTTTTTTTGAGGCATATGATAGAAGGCGGAATTGTTTTCAACCGTTTTAAAAGTCTGGGAATAGAGTTTCAGATCTTCGTAGCTTTTGAGTTTCTGAGGATAAAACGTTCCAATCCAATCGCGGTAATACCAACCGGATGTTCCGATATGATTGTGGCATTTATTTTGTTTAGGGATAATTGAGAATAATATTTCTTGAATTAACAGCGCATTAATTCAAAATTAAATCGTGATTTCAAAGAAGTGTCGAGCATTAGAGAAGCTTAGGGCGGCTATGTTAAAGGCTGATCTTCCTTTAAGGGAGACGGCGCAGCATTTGGTTTTTGGGGAAGGCAGCTGTGATCCGGGCGTGTTTTTTATCGGTGAGGCGCCGGGTAAAAATGAGGACCTGCAGGGGCTACCCTTCGTGGGGAGTGCGGGAAAGCAGCTGGAACTTCTGTTAAACTCGATTGGACTGACCCGTGAATCCGTCTACATTACCAGCATTCTTAAATACCGGCCGCCTAAAAACAGACAACCGACAATCGCTGAGATTCACGCCCATACACCGTTCTTAGTTGATCAAATCCGGATTATCAAACCGTCTTTGATTGTTCCTTTGGGGAATTTTGCGACACGCTTTATATTATCAGGAATGACGGTTGAAAAGATGTCTTTGGTTTCGGGTATTACCCAAATTCACGGTAAGCTCCAGGAAGTCCGTTTTGAAGACTTAAAGTTTCATGTTCTACCAGTCTTTCATCCTGCCGCGATTTTATATAGACGCCCGCTTAAGAAAACCCTTGAAGAGGACTTTCAGAAAATTAAAATGGCATTGGATAAATCTTAATGGTTGGCTGATCGATCGGATCACATGGTTTTTAATTCCTTTGAGTTCATTTTTTTCTTCATCGTCGTTTATGGCGTTTACCGGAGTCTGAATCACCGGGCGCAAAATTTTTTTCTTTTGGCCGCGAGTTATTTCTTTTATGGATGTTGGGACTGGCGATTTTTGTTTTTACTGTTTTTTACAACCATCGTTGACTATGTGTCCGCACAAAAGATTTCCTCTGCGCAGGATCTAAGGACACGCAGACATTGGCTGATTTTAAGCGTCGGTGTGAATCTGTCTGTTCTGGGCTTTTTTAAGTATTTTAATTTTTTTGCCGGCAATTTCACGGCTCTGGCCAAGTCATTAGGTGTTTTGATGGATCCTTTGGTGTTAAAAGTAATCCTGCCCGTAGGTGTTTCATTCTATACATTCCAATCGATCAGTTATATTGTCGATGTTTATAAGAACCGGCTGCAGGCCGAAAAGGATTTTTGGATCTACGCGTTATTTGTCGCTTTCTTTCCGCAGCTGGTGGCTGGTCCTATCGAGCGGGCTGGACATATGCTGTCGCAGTATCACAATCCCAGACAAGTCACTCTTGCAAATAACCGTGAGGGCCTTTGGTTTCTTATCTGGGGGTTTTTTC
>JAEUSC010000274.1 GCA_016789035.1 Candidatus Omnitrophota bacterium | reverse complement strand
ATCGTTCTGACCGCGCGGACGGGTACCGGCGATAGGCCTGGTTTCAACCAAACCATGTTCACAGCGCACGAGCATTTCCGGCGAGGAACCAACCAAGTGCAGGTCATCAAACTTCAGGTAAAACATGTACGGAGAAGGGTTAACGGCCCGCAAAGTTCTGTAGATATTAAAGGAATCTGTCGAAATGTCAACCTCAAATCTTTGGGACAGAACGATCTGGATAATCTCCCCCTCCTTGATCTCTTTCTTTCCTTTGTTGACCATGGCTGTAAAATCAGATTGAGAAAGATTCGAGGTAATCTTAATTTTCTTCTTCGCAGATAGGGACGATATTTTCTGTACAGGTAAAACGGACAATTCTTTGATAATTCCTTCAATCTGCCGCATTGCAGCCCTATATTTTCGGATCTTAGCCTGCTGGGAAGACCGCTCTGCAACATCTACACAACTCACAATTTTGATTTTATGATGCAAATGATCAAAAATCACCAGCTCTTTGGCCATCACAAAAATCATATCCGCAATGTTTAAGGCGTCTTTGGCTTTCTGGGGAATGCGTTCAAAAAACCGAACACTGTCATAGCTTAAAAAACCCACCATGCCTCCGCATAAGACCGGAAGCTGCGGGACAGCCACGAATTTATACTGCGACATAAGTTCTCTAATGATAGAAAGCGGTGAGTCCTTAATAATCCTGTCTTCCTTGGAGATCCGATCTTTGACCATGCGCAGAATCTGCGCCTCACTGCCCTTACTCTTGACGATTAATTCTGGAGACCGGGCAATAAACGAATATCGAGCCACCTTTTCCTGCCCCTCAACGGACTCCAATAAAAATGAATATTTTGAACCTTTTGATAACCGCAAATAAGCCGAGACAGGCGTTTGCATGTCGCCCAAAATTTCCTTATAAACAGGAACCAGATTTCCCTTCTGAGATAATTTTAGAAACTCGTCTTGCGATAATTGATTCATAAAACAGCTATTCTATTAACTACATTATTTAGTAATTTCTCGATAGAAACAACTGCGCTTATTGGTATGGCACGCGGCGCCTACTTGCTCAACAGTGATAAGCAAAGTATCACAATCACAGTCATAAAAAATCTCTTTGACAAACTGAAAATGGCCGGACGTTTCTCCTTTAACCCAATACGATTTTCGCGAACGCGACCAAAAACACGTTTTCCCAACCTTGATTGTTTCGCGAAGAGAATCGATATTCATATAGGCCATCATCAAAACTTCTTTGTTATTCACATCCTGCACAATGGCCGGAATTAACCCATCACTATTAAATTTTAATTTTTCTAGATTCGCTGCGGTGATTTGAATGGTTTCTGCCTCTGGTGTTGCACTCATCGGACATTCACTTTCTTTGATTTGAGATATAGTTTAACTTCTGGAATTGGAATTTCCCCGTAATGAAATACAGACGCCGCCAACGCCGCATCCGCCGTTGTTTCTGTTAAGACCCGATAAAAATCTTCCCTCTTTCCTGCACCTCCGGAGGCGATGACCGGAATATTGACTGACTCACAAATAGCCTTGGTCAGCGCAATATCATAACCATCCTTGGTTCCATCGGCATCCATACTCGTCAATAAAATTTCTCCGGCGCCAAGCGATTCGACTTTTTTGGCCCATTGGACCGCATTCAGGCCCGTCGCATTTCGCCCCCCGTGCGTAAAGACCTGCCAACCTTGGCCGACTTTCTTGGCGTCAATGGCTACCACAATGCACTGGCTGCCAAACATTGCGGCGCCATCCGAAATCAATTGTGGATTTTTGACAGCGGCCGTATTGATGGATACTTTATCGGCACCGGCGTTAAGCAACTCCCGGATATCCTCCACTTTACTGATTCCGCCGCCAACGGTCAGCGGCATAAATACCTGCTCAGCGGTTTGCCGCACAATATCTAATAAAATTCCCCGTTTTTCATGACTCGCTGTAATATCAAGAAAAACAATCTCATCGGCCTCATGCGCATCGTAGGCCCTAGCAACGGTCACCGGATCTCCCGCATCTTTCAACGAAATAAAATTGACGCCTTTGACCACGCGTCCGTCTTTGACATCAAGACACGGAATTATACGTTTGTTGAGCATACCGCCACGGCCTCACTGAAATCTAATTTGCCTTCATAAATGGCCTTACCCGTAATGGCCCCGAGCAAATTGACTTTGTTCATAGCCATCAATGTCTTTAAATCGTCCAAACCAGAAATTCCACCGGAAGCAATCACGGAAATCTTAACCGCACTCAAAAGATCTTTTAAACCTTGATAGTCTGGACCTTGCAACATACCGTCTTTAACGATGTTGGTGGAAATCAAATACTTTAAGCCCAACCGCTCAAGTTTCTTAGCAAGATCAATGACGGTCCACGGCGAGATAACGGCCCAACCCCGCGTGACTACAAAGCCACCCGAATGATCGAGACTCACCGCCACTTGATCAGGCCACTTGGCCAAAACTTTATCCAGGAAAGTCTCATCTTCCACAACGCGCGTGCCCAAAATAACCCGGGAGACACCTCCGGAAATCAATCGCGAGATAATCTCTTCGGAACGAACACCCCCGCCTACCTGCACCGGAATTTTGACTGACCGAACAATATTAAAAATCCATTCCATATTGTTCATCTGCCCGGTTTGAGCGCCGTCTAAATCAACCACATGCAGCCATTGAGCCCCCAATGATTCCCACTTTTGGGCAACCGTCACTGGATTTGTGGCATATTGGGTCATGTTATCGAACCGGCCCTGCAACAAGCGGACCACTTTTCCATTCTTTAAATCGATCGCAGGAAATAAAATCATAGCCTTTTAAAATTCTCCAAAATGGTCAAACCGACTTTCTGACTTTTCTCCGGATGAAACTGCACCGCCCATAGATTATCTTTACAGAAAGATGATACAAACAAAAATCCATTGTAATCTGTTATGGAAGCAATACAGCTTTTTTCCTGACTTTCTATTGGACGGACGAAATAGGAATGACAAAAATAAACATTAGAACCCTGGCTTACATTTTGATACATGGGCATTGTATCCGAAATTTTTAACTGGTTCCAACCCATGTGCGGAACTTTTAAATTTTCTCCGCGAACCATCGTCACAATCCCTGGGACGATTCCCAACCCCGGAACTTCGCCGCCTTCATAACTTTTATCAAACAACAGCTGCATTCCCAAACAGATCCCCAGAAACGGGACACCATCGCCAATCACCGTCTTTATTGGCTCAATTAAATCCAGCTCCTTAAGCCGTTCCATCGCCGGACGCATGGCTCCAACTCCGGGAAGAATAACCTTCTTCGCCTTAAGAATTTCAGCCTTATCACTCGTAACGATGGCTTGGGCGCCTACCTGTTCAAGTGCTTTTTGAACACTGCGCAAGTTACCCATTCCATAATCGATGATTGCTATCATATTTAGTTGAGTCCAACACAAGAGTATATAAACACAGCCCATACCCTATATGTGACTGTGCACGCCCATGTCGTAAATTTAATCAATGATCCCCTTCGTGGAGGGAACACCACCTTCACGGCGCGGATCAATAGCAGTGGCTTGATCCAACGCCAAGCCAAGAGATTTAAAGACCGTTTCCATGACCGTATGCAGGTCTGCGGCCGCATCCCTTTTAACAGTTACAACGATATTGGCACCCAATTGATGAGCGAATGATTCCAGAAAATGCTCCAGATGCTGAATGCTGTAACCTTCTTCATTCTTCAAATCTGGCAACGCGTTTCCGCCATAGGAAATCAAATCGATTTTTAAATAGCCTCGGCCACTAATGTCCACAACGCAATGCCCCAGGGTTGCCTCCATAGGAGCAAAAGCCGAGCCAAACCGTCTAATGCCAGCTTTCTCTTCACCCAAGGCTTTCTTAAAGGCCTTTCCCAAGACAATGCCGATATCTTCATTGGTATGATGAATATCAATGTGCGTGTCGCCTGTGACTTCCAAATTCAAATCAAAAAAACCGTGAAATGTAAAAAGCTCAATCATGTGACTCAATAAGCCGATCGGAGTCTTGATCTTCGCCTTACCTTTTCCGTCAACGTTCAAATCCACCTTGATTTGAGTCTCATTGCTTTTTCTTTCCATTGAGGCACGACGCTCACTCATGACATTTCCTTTCTCACAGATAAAAACTTTCAACTCGTCATTTGAATCTGACATTAATGGATTCTGCGTGCTGGACTAACCCCTCGATCTTCGCAACAGCATCAATCGGTTCGCGGACTTTCTCCAAAGCCTTTTTCGAGTAGGAAATCACATGACTTGTCTTCATAAAATCCGAAAGACATAAACCTGAAAAAAACTTGGCCGTCCCTAATGTGGGTAGTACGTGACTCGGGCCTGCCGCATAATCGCCCAATGCGGTCGGGCTGTACGGACCCAAAAAAATCGCTCCCGCATGCTTTATCTTCTTAGCAATACTAGCCGAGTTATTGGTCAGGATCTGCAAGTGCTCCGGCGCAATCTTATTGGCCACATCCACAGCCTCATCCATATTCTTGACCAAAACGGCAAATCCATTCGGCACGCGTGCGCGTACCTGCTTAATCAATTGACGGGACGTTGTAACTAAAATCGACAAACCACCAATGTGTTCCATCTGAGCTTGCAAATCGGCGATGACATAATCCACATTACTATAATGATTGGCAATCACAACCAACTCGGTTGGCCCCGCAAGCATGTCAATATCCACGTATCCAAACAACTGACGCTTAGCTTCCGTGACGTACATATTCCCAGGTCCGATAATTTTATCCACTTTGGCAATAGATTTAGTTCCAAAGGCGAGCGCTGCAATGGCCTGCGCTCCGCCCATTTTGTAAATCTCATCAACCTTCAATAAATTCGCGACCGCCAGGATGTACGGATTGATATGCCCTTCTTTATTAGGCGGAGTGGCAATGACAACCCGTTTGACACCTGCCACAATGGCTGGAACGGCGGTCATGTAAACCGAAGAAACAAGCGGAGCCGTACCCGCCGGAATATATATCCCAACGGAATCCAGCGGCTTGATCTGTTCTTTTAAAAGCACACCGTCCTGACTGATCACCCGGCCCGGTTTCTTAAGTTGTTTACGATAATACATCGAAACATTATTAATAATGACCTTCAAATGATGGACAAAGTCGCTGGTGATGTTCTGATAGGCGCCGCTGATTTCGGCCTCCGGGACCCGCAGGCATTTTACAGGAAGCTTAGTCTTATCGAATCGACGCGTATATTTATTCACAGCGGCATCTCCATTGACGCGGACATCATCAATGATTTTGCGCACCTTTTCTTCGACCTTCTGCCTTCGAGCATAGGCATGACGATTGTAGAGTCGTTGAATTCCATCTGCAGACTGCTTTAAAACTTTCATGAAGAAATCTTTCTTTTGATGATTTCAACTGCCTGATTGACAGCGGAATTGATTTTTTCGGGACTCTTGCTGCCGGCCTGGGCCATTTGCGGACGCCCGCCGCCGGAACCTCCCATCAAAGGCGCAACGTCTTTGATCAATTCACCGGCGCTCATGCCCTTTTTAACAAGGTCCTCACTGACGGTCATTAAAAGAAATGCATCATGCTGTTGGTGCGAGCCCAAAACGACAACTGCGCTGGGAGCCTTTTGCTTGACAAGATCAGATACCTTACGCAGAACATCCATGCTCATGTCTTTAAAGACATAGGCGATGACCTGCACTCCATTGACAGAGTGGGCCTGATTGACCATCTGTTGAACGTCCTGGCCGATTAACGCAAGCCTCATTTTCTCTGAATCTTTTTCCAGTTCCTTAAGGCGACGGGTCAATTGTTCAATGTGGCTGGAAACCTCTAGCACGGGCGACTTAACGATCGCAGAAATCCGCTTGAGTTCATTTTCCTGCATAAATAAATATTCGAAAGCGCTCGTGCCGGTAAACGCTTCGATACGACGAATGCCTTGAGCAACAGCTCCTTCAGAAACAATTTTAAACGGTCCAACCTGGCCAGTGAGTTTCAGATGGGTTCCCCCACAAAACTCTTTGGAAAACGGACCAATAGTGACAACCCTGACTGTGTCGCCGTATTTCTCCGCAAAAAAGGCCAAAGCGCCGGACTCTTTGGCTTTTGCAATCGGCAGCGCTTCTTTTTTAACTTCATGACAGCCGAGGATGTATCGATTAACCTTATCTTCGATCATTTTGACCTGATCAGAGCTGATTGCCTGAGGATGCGTAAAATCAAATCGCAAGCGGTCATCAGCAACAAGCGACCCTTGCTGTTTGACATGCGGACCTAAAATTTCCCTCAGTACAGCCTGAAGCAAATGTGTCGCTGTATGATTACGCATGATCGCCAGCCTGCGCGCATCATCAATCTGCGCCCCAAGCTTATCGCCCACTTTGATCAAGCCTTCTTCAATAACGCAGTAATGAATAAAAATCTCATTGATCTTTTGAGTGTCATTCACGCGGATGCGAACCTTGGGAGCCCAAAGCGTTCCGGTGTCGCCAATCTGACCGCCGGATTCAGCATAGAACACAGTTTGATCCAGAACGATCTTGACCACATCACCTTCTTTGGCCTCATTAATTTCGCCATCATCTTTGAAAATCTTTAGAACAGTCCCTTCACACGAATCATGCTCATAGCCGAGAAACTTGGTCTTAGGCAAATCCAGTTTAATATCCGCACCGGCAAAGACGTCACCCGTCATTTTACTTGAGGCCCGGGACTTGGTTTGCTGCTCTTCCATAAGTTCATTGAATTTCGTATTGGCAGATTTCAAAATAGCAGCGTCGATGTTAAGTCCCTGCAAAACTTTATCAATGGTCGATAGCGTCAATCCGTAAGTGTCACGGTATGCAAAAATGATTTGTCCTAACTTCTCAGCATCAAGCAAACCCGATTCCTTGACTTTCCGTTCAAACTCCGGAAGACGTTCTTTACGGACTTTTAAATAGGACTCTTCCACGCTTCGGACAACCTGATTAATTTCAAACTCTCTGGCAACCAGCTCCGGATAAGGAGAGCTCATCACCTCTACGACCGTCTGGACCAATTGGTACGCAACCGGATTCAGAATTCCGCTGGAAACGGCCAGATCAGAGACGTTAATGATGAGCTTTTTCATGACATATCCGCGGCCTTCATTGGACGGAATGACGCCGTCACCAATTCCGATCGTAACGGCGCGCATATGATCGGCAATAATTCGGCTTTCCACCACACTTATATTTGGCAGAAGCGCATTAATATGCCTAAGGATGGGTTCAAACAGGTCCGTATCGTAGTTGCTTTTTTTCCGTTGCAGGACGGCAGCCAAACGCTCTAACCCCATTCCAGTGTCGATGTTTTTGGCCGGCAGCGGCTCAAGAATACCGCCCTCTTTGCGGTTAAACTGTGTAAATACAAGATTCCAAACTTCTGTGAAACGGCCACAGTTGCAGTCCGGATCGCAATGAGGATTCTTACAATTAGGATTCACGCCATAATCATAAAAAATTTCTGAACACGGACCGCACGGACCATTAGGACCGGCCTCCTTGGCATTCGACGGCCAAAAATTGCTTTTATCACCCAGCGTAACCAGCCGATCTTTTGGTAACTGAATGTGATTGAGCCAAATGGACTCAGCTTCAGCATCGTCTTTATAGACCGACACCCAAAGCTTTTCTTTGGGGATTTTTAAAACTTCGGTAAAAAACTCCCAAGCCCAAGCAATCGCGTCCTTCTTAAAGTAGTCACCAAAAGAAAAATTTCCCAGCATTTCAAAAAAGGTGTGATGACAGTCAGTCTTACCCACAACATCAAGATCATCCGTGCGAAGACATTTCTGACAGGAGGCGGCACGGGTGTAACCGTCAATCCGTCCTAAAAATTGCGGCTTAAACTGCTGCATACCGGCCGTCGTAAATAAGACCGTTGGGTCATCCTTGGGAACAAGGGAATCACTAGTAATAATGCTGTGGCCTTTGGAACGGAAAAACTCCAAAAACTTCTTTCGAATCTCATTGGTTGTCATATGTCTTTAACTGCTTTCTTTATTATTTCTAAACCAAATCCCCGCCGCGAAAGAAAATCAAAAACCTTTTTCTTTCGTTTAATCGGATCATCATTAGCGTATCGTTTCGCTCGGCGGCTGGCCAAATCAAAAACAGCATCCTCCTGGCCCTGGTTCTCAAAGGCCAGTTGCATCTGCTGAACAATAATTTCTTCCGAAATCCCCTTTTGCCGCAGCTCCATCTTTATCCGCTGCGGGCCAAACGGCCGAGCCTGACGATAGCGGATCCAATTGCGGGCAAATTGCTCATCATTCAGAAATTTTTTTTCCGCAAGGTAAGCAATGGTTCTTTCGATAACTTCTGAAGAAACAGCTTTTAGCGCCAACTTATCGCGCAACTCTTTGACACTGCGCTCTCGGATTTTCAAAAACCGAAACGCCATCACCCTGGCTTGCGAAAAATCTTTCGTTTCTTCGGCTGCCATTTCGAGAAAGATTACTTTTCTGCAACAGGCGCACTGTTCTGAGATTTCAATTTTGCGATGATTTCTTTCTCGATCTTAGCCATAACTTTAGGATTTTCCATCAAAAATTTGCGGGCACTTTCACGTCCTTGACCGATTTTTTCATTTTCATAAGAAATCCAGGCGCCGGATTTAGCCAAAATTTCATGGGCCACACCCAAATCTATGATGTCACTGACTTTGGAAATGCCTTCGTTGAAATGAATTTCAAACTCAGCTTCTCGAAACGGTGCAGCGACTTTATTCTTGACAACCTTCGCCTTCACACGGTTGGCAATGATATTTTCACCTGATTTAACCGAATCAATCTTACGTAGATCAATACGTACGGAGGCATAGAACTTTAACGCTCGACCGCCGGTGGTTGTTTCAGGATTTCCGAACATAACACCAATTTTCATACGCACTTGATTGATGAAAATTACGCAGGTCTTGGCTTTGTTGATGGCGGCCGTCAGTTTCCTTAAGGCTTGCGACATCAAGCGCGCCTGCAGTCCCATATGGGCATCGCCCATTTCACCTTCAATTTCCGCGCGCGGTGTTAATGCTGCCACAGAATCGATAACAACAAGATCAACCGCGTTTGAACGCACCAATGTCTCCGCAATTTCGAGAGCTTGCTCGCCGGTATCTGGCTGGGAAACCAAAAGATCATCCAGCTTAACGCCAACAGTTTTTGCATAGTTGGAATCAAACGCATGTTCGGCATCAATGAATGCAGCCACGCCACCCATCTGTTGAATTTGTTTGATAATACTTAAAGTAAGAGTTGTTTTACCTGAAGATTCCGGGCCGTAGATTTCGACCACACGACCGCGAGGAACCC
>JAEUSC010000250.1 GCA_016789035.1 Candidatus Omnitrophota bacterium | reverse complement strand
GTGCATTCCATGGCAGCCACAAAGTTTGCCGTATGCGCGGGTCAACAAGGCAAGTTCTGGCCATTTATGCATTTGATTCTCAAGCGTCAGCAGACATGGAGCGAGTTGACCGATCCGCAGCCTGCGTTTCTGGAGGCGGTTAAAGACATTCAGTTGAATCCGCAGTCGGTTCTGGCATGTACCAATGATGACGCATTGAGAGTCAAAGTGCTTGAAGAAAAGGATGCCGGCGCGGCTTTAGGTATCAAGTCAACGCCGACGTATTTTATTAATGGAAAGATGGTGGTAGGCGTGGCATCAATGCTGGATGAAGTCTATCGCTTATTGGGAATTCCTAAGCCTGTAGAGCCGGCTCCATTCCAAAAATAAGTTCCTGAAAGGAAAAAATGTTTTCTACGCTTCGCATAATCATTGGTCTATTGTTCGTGGTTTCCGGAGCAGAGAAACTGATCTGGCCTTATCAGAACTTTTTGTATGTTCTTCAAAGTTATCAAATTATACCTTCGGGTTTGGATGTCGTGATTGCGAAGGTTTTCCCCTGGATTGAATTTATAACGGGTCTTTTACTGGTGTTGGGTTTGTGGATTTCCTGCGTGATCCGGTTGGCGCTCGTGATGTTTGCGGTTTTTATATTGATTATCAGCCAGGCGCTCCTGCGAAAACTTCCCATTGATGAGTGTGGTTGTTTTGGACAACTGATTTCACTTAAACCGCAGCACACTTTATTGATGGATAGTGCTTTCTTTCTGTTTTTAATTGCAGCTGTCAGAAATTTAACGAAAGTGGAGATCTTCAGTCTGGATAAGTATTTTCGAAAACAATAATACACAGTCGTCTATTGTTATGAAACGCAGGTTTTTTATATTCCTAATAGGAGTTTTTTTTGTGGTTCCGTTTGCCCGAGCCAACCAGATTAAGAAGCCCAATGTGAGCGGTCAGTTTTATCCGGCGAATGCCAATGAGCTCAATTCTTTTTTTGACACGGCTTTTGAACGTGCCGGGACAGTTGCCCAAAATGTCTCCGTGGAGCTTTTAGTGTCCCCGCATGCCGGCTATGTGTATTCCGGCTACGTTGCAGCTTATGGTTATAAAGCCATTCAAATTCAAAAATACAGTACGATCATTGTGATCGGCCCTAGCCACTATCACGCCTTTGAGGGTGCTTCTATCTGGCCGAAAGGTCAATTCGAAACACCGATGGGGTCCATCGCTGTTGATGAGACGCTGGCTGAGCAATTGATGAGTATCAATAAGGATCTTCGCGACCAGCCGGAGGTTTATACTCCGGAGCATTCCATTGAAGTCCAACTGCCGTTTATTATTAAAGATTTTCCGCACACGAAAATTGTTCCGATCCTGATGGGAAATCCTGATCCGGCTGTCTGCTTGAGCCTGGCGCAGGCATTAAATCAAGTCGTAGGAAATCGAAACGATGTTTTAGTTTTGATTTCGACGGATTTGTCTCACTATCATCCAGATCAAATCGCGCGGCCTATGGATATGGGTACGCTTAAGACCGTTGTCCAAGGCGATGTGGAGGGTTTCTGGAACGGGATTGCATCAAGAAAAATGGAGGCCTGCGGGTTTACTGCGTTGACTACGGGAATGCTCTATGCCAAGATGCGTGGATTATCGGGGGCGCAATTGCTTCGCTATGCGAACTCTGGCGACGAAACCGGGGATTTGTCTAGAGTTGTCGGATACTCTTCGATCATTTTTTACAAACCGGATGTCAGTCCAGTGGATTCTTTGAATGCCGTGCAAAGGAAACGTCTCATTGAAATTGCGCGCAGCGCCTTTGAAACGTTTGTGAAGACCGGAAAGACCATTGATGTCCATGAGACAGACCCCCGTTTGAATCAGATTCAGGGGGCCTTTGTGACACTAAAGAAACAGGGGCGTTTGCGCGGCTGTATTGGAAATATTATCGGGGAGAAGCCGTTGGTCTTGACCGTCCGTGACATGGCCATTGCGGCGGCTAGCCAAGACCCTCGTTTTCCGGCGGTGACATCAGATGAGATAAGTTCCCTTGATGTGGAAGTTTCTGTATTATCAGTCCCCTCCAAGATTACAAACCCCGCCGCGGAGATTAAACTGGGCGTTCACGGTGTCATTGTCAGTCGGGGGATGTTTAACCGAGGCGTCTTTCTGCCCCAAGTGGCGACTGAAACGGGAATGGATCTTGAACAGTTTATGGGGGAGTTATGTTCGCAAAAAGCGGGGCTTCCCCGCGATTGCTGGAAGGATCCGAAAACAACAATTGAGGTCTTTTCAGCGGATGTCTTTAACGAAAAAGACGTTGGGATGTAAATATTCTAGAATCTTAAATGCTTTAGTTAAATAGTAAGACGTGGCGAATACAGAAAGGGTGATATGTTAAGAAGAGTTGTGATGGCGGGGTTTTTTCTTGCAGCTGCGGGATCTGCGTTGGATGTTTATTCTCAAGCCACCATTAGTTATTTTGGTGATCATTTGTTCAAAATTAAGCAGACAGCCCAGCAGGCATTGAATGCCCCATCGCTGGAAACATTGCAGGTCTATGCCCGAAAGACGATGGAGCAAGCCAATGCATTTCAGCAAGCGGCACGGTCCGTCAATGATGAAGGGTTTGTCAGTCAGGCAGTTGATATTTATACCTATGCTCAGCGTGCGACGGTGTCAACTTCGTACGATGAAGCCCATCAATATATGGCGCAGGCCGAATCTTATGTGAAATTTTCGGCCGATCAGGCTGATGAAAGACCTTTTTATGAAACTTCGCAGGAATCGGATTATCATGATTACAGCGACGTAAGTTACCGTAATTATTACGATCATAATTATGACGTCGTCTTTTATGAGCCGGAGCGATAATAGTGTGATGTCGATTGCGATCAAAGATTTTCGAGTGGAAGAGAACTCAAAAGTCCGATTGAAAGATTGGCCTACCCAGATTAAGCCTTTCTTTAGATCCGATGAAGATTATCAGAAGCAACTTGCCGAGTCGAAGGTCAAGTTGAGTCAGTTGCAAGACATGTTTTATGCTCATGACCGGTATTCTTTGCTCATTGTCTTTCAGGCGATGGATGCCGCAGGAAAAGACAGCGTGATCAAACATGTCATGTCGGGGGTAAACCCACAGGGATGCCAGGTCTTTTCTTTTAAGCATCCAAGTGTGCAGGAACTCGACCATGATTTTCTTTGGCGGACGACGCTTTGTCTTCCGGAGCGCGGACGGATAGGGATTTTCAATCGTTCTTATTACGAAGAGGTCTTGATTGTAAAAGTTCATCCATCCATTCTTACTGCACAGAAATTGCCGAAGGATGGCCAAAAGGACAAAAATTTCTGGAAAAGACGCTATCAATCCATTGTAGATTTTGAGAAACATCTGGACCGTAATGGAACAAAAGTCATTAAATTTTTTTTGCATGTCTCTAAACAGGAACAAGCCCGTAGATTTTTAAAACGGATTGAGGATGCAGATAAGAATTGGAAGTTTTCCATCGATGACATGAAAGAACGGGAGTGTTGGGACGATTATATGTCGGCGTATGAGGACTGTCTTTCCCACACGAGTACAGAAAAAGCGCCATGGTTTGTGGTGCCGGCGGATAACAAGAATAATGCGCGTCTGATTGTTTCCTCGGTGATCAGGGAGGCTTTGAAAGGCATGAAGGTGAGCTATCCCAAGATCGATGAGGCTCAGCGTAAAGAAATTCTTAAACTTAGGGACATTTTAGCGAAAGAATCTGAAGATGATTTGTCAAAGAAGTAGCACCATGCGATTTTACTCAAAATTGTTAAGCAGTTTAAGGTTGTTCAGTGTGATCTTTTTAGTTTCGTGTCTGGGATGCGGGCGTGCTTATTTAAATCAGCCGGATATTAATCTCGTTGGTGACAATCCACCGTTAGGCACGGCCAGTGTTTTGTTTGAGTGCAATGGACCCGAACATCCGGATAAGATTATTGGTCATCTCATTACTGTTGATCAGCAAGAGCCGATTTTCGTAGAAAACTTCAGCCGGCAGCAGGTAAGCCTTAACGCCGGCCGGCATACGGTTGCAATTGTGACAATTGCTTCAGATCGTGCCTATGCCTATCAGCCGGGACAAAAACCGCAGGCGGGCCAGTATTATGAGTTTGGCAAGAAAGCAGAAGCAACGTTCGTCGTGATTGAAAGCGGCGCTTTGATCGCCCGTTATACGCCGCCTTCGAATTCTCAGGATGCAGGGCGATTGTGGATTTTATGACCAGTCAAATAAAATTCATCTAACAGGGGAAATAAAAGATGATTCTTAAAATTTGCCGCGGCCTATGCGTTCTTAACGTGCTAATAGGAATTTATTTGATAACGACCGCTATTGGTTCGAACTCTACCTCTGGTGTTGAGAAATCATTAGTAACGGTCATGGTTAGTCTGATTTGGGCCATGTTGTTTTTTATGGCTACCTTTGGACTTTCTTTTATGCTCTCCTGGGCGCGAAAATTTATGATCGGGCTTTACGGCGCGTGCG
>JAEUSC010000192.1 GCA_016789035.1 Candidatus Omnitrophota bacterium | reverse complement strand
CGTGGAGTGTTGCGGACGAACAGCTCAGCTGGTTAAATAAGCAGGGGCTTTCCTCTCCGGGTGAATTCAGAACTTATTTTACCGAGCTTTCAACAATTATACGGACGTATCTGGAGCAACGGTTCGAGATCCGTGCCCCGGAAATGACCACCCAAGAATTTTTGGAATCTATGAAGGATTCTTCAGTTCTTCATCAGCAGCATAAGGACATTCTTAAAGAGTTACTCCAGACGGCGGACATGGTCAAATTTGCCAAACATCAACCGAACGGCGAACGGGCGGCTTTATGTTTTGATTTGGCCCGCCGAATGGTCAATGAAACCAAGCCTGCCATCGCAGATGGCAAGGAAAAAAGCAGGTCTATTCAAACTCCTTAATCCTATGGTCTTTCGATCACCCTGGATTTTATTATTGATCCCGGTCTTTTTGTGGGGAATGTGGTATCTGAGCCGAAGGCGATATGATGGCGCTTTTCAATTCTCTTCGATCGCGTTGCTCTTGGAGGCGGGTCAAACCTGGCGCACCCAATTGTCTTTCATCCCACGGCTGCTGCGGCAGGTGGTGGTTGTTCTTTTTTTAGTGGCTTTGAGCGGGCCCCAAACTGTCTTGGAAGAAAGCCGGGTGACAACCGAAGGTATTGAGATTATATTGGCTGTGGACTGTTCCGGAAGTATGGCGGCCGAGGATTTTACGATTAATGGTCAGCGTATGAACCGCCTGGAAGTCATTAAAAATGTTGTCAGTGAATTTATTGCCGGGCGCAAGCATGATAAAATTGGCTTTGTGGCATTTTCTGCCAAAGCGTATACCATTTGTCCCTTAACCACAGACTATCAGTGGCTGACCACAAATCTAGGCCGTGTGCAATTGGGAATGATTGAAGACGGAACAGCCATTGGATCTGCCATTGCCACTGCGGTGGGGCGGTTAAAGGAAAGCACGGCCAAAAGTAAAGTTCTGATTGTTTTAACGGATGGGATTAATAATGCGGGGTCGGTTGAACCATTAACAGCAGCCAGGGCAGCGCAGGCCGCGGGAATAAAAGTTTATACCATCGGGGCAGGTACAAAAGGCTACGCCCCCTTTCCGGTTCAGGATTTTTTCGGACGGGTGATTTATCAAAATGTCAAAATTGACATTGATGAAGACACGCTGCAGAAAGTATCCAAAATTACTAATGGCCTTTACTACCGCGCGACAGATACCGATTCGCTTAAGAAAATTTACAAAGAGATCGATGGTTTGGAAAAAACAAAGATTGAAGAAGTTGGATATCGGGAATATAAAGAGCTTTTTGTTTATTTTCTGAGTGCAGCTTTGATGCTTTTATTGTTGGAAGTGCTCTTGGCTAACTCCGTTTTTCTTAAGATTCCCTAATTGGTGTGAGGCAAAGGCAATGCGGTTTGAAAACTCAATGATTCTTCATTTCTTATGGCTTATTCCCGTTTTAGCCGCAGGACTTTTTTTATTTCTGATACGAAGGAAGAAGCTGATGGCCAAATTTATCGCTGCCAATTTATTCAGTGATCTTTTGATTGGATTTGATGAATCAAAGCAGCGCACATCAATCTGTTTGTTGCTGGCTGTTTTCTTCATGGGTTTGATTGCATTGGCCCGTCCCCAGTGGGGGTATCAGTGGCAGGAAGTCAAACGCAAAGGCTTGGACATCCTTTTGGTGGTTGATACGTCCAAAAGCATGCTTACGCAGGATGTGAAACCTAACCGTTTGGAGCGCACCAAACTTGCTGTTAAGGACCTGATAAAAAGATTAAAAGGAGACAGAATTGGGCTGGTTGCTTTTGCCGGCGATGCGTTTATGATGTGTCCGTTGACGTCGGACTATGGGGGCTTTTTAATGAGCTTAAATGACCTCAAGACCGGTATTATCCCTCGCGGAGGGACTAACGTCGCGGGAGCTATTGAGGAGGCCATGAAAGGTTACAGTCAGACTCCTGCAGAATTCAAAACGCTCATTTTGGTGACAGATGGGGACAATTTGGAAGGGGACCCTCTGGCTGCGGCAAAAAAGGCCAAAGAAAAAGGGGTCAAAATATTTACGGTAGGTGTGGGAACACAAGAAGGAGATTTGATCCGTATACAGACAGATCAAGGGCAGGCGGATTACTTGAAGGATGCCAATGGTAACGTTGTTAAATCCCGCTTAAATGAAAGTTTACTGCAGCGTATGGCTTTGGAGACCGGGGGAGCATATGTTCGTTCTAGCGGGGCGGAATTCGGTCTGGATTTTATTTATGAAAGATATTTGTCTAAAATCGAGAAACGTGAGATCGAAGAAAAAATGCAGAAGAAGTATTTCGAACGTTTTCAAATTCCGCTGGCTGTAGCTCTCATGTTCTTGCTTGTTGATACAATGGTGCTGTCACCCCCAAAGAAAGAGGGCCTGGCGTGAAAAGAATCTGCTTTTATTTGTTTCTTTTCAGTTATGTTGTGGCGGGGCCGACGATATCTTATGCAGCGTCGGCCAATCAGGAAGTCAACCGCGGCAATAAATCATTCGCCTCGGGTGATTTTGATCAGGCCATTGTCCATTATGAGCAAGCCCTCAAGAAAGCGCCTCAATCCTCTTTGACAAAATATAATTTGGGGACGGCTTACTATAAAAAAAAGGAATATGATAAAGCCATCGAAAACCTTCAAGGTGCCCTATTGTCAGATGATTTGAAGATTCGTTCCAATGCCCATTTCAATCTGGGAAATGTCACATACAATTTAGGAAAATCTAAGGAGAATGGTCATTTGGATGAGGCCATTAAGGATCTGGAAAAATCTTTGCAGTACTTTCAAAAAACATTAGGTGTTTCCAAGGACGATCAAGATGCGCAGGTTAACAAAGATTTAGTTCAAAAGGAGTTGGAGAGATTAAAGCAGAAAAAGGACCAGGAAAAGAATAACTCTCAGTCTGGTCAGAATAATCAGCAGCAAAAGCCAGAAGATTCCGCTTCTAAGGATCAGTCGAAATCCGATCAAAATCAGAATTCTCAACAATCTAATGATCAAAAGGATGAGCAGAATCAATCGGACTCGCAACAGAATCAGGACCAAAAACAGGATCAAGAGAATCCTCAGCAATCGCCGGACACAAAGAAAAACAATGAGGAAAAGGCTGCTAATAAAGAGACTGCAAATGAGCAAAAAGGCGAGCAGTCAAACCCAAAGCCACAGGATTCCCCGCAATCTAACGGTCAGGATCAAAAAGATGATTCCAAGAATAATCCATCTGGCCAGCAGGAGCATCCATCGGAAGAAAAACAGCCCGAATCAGGTTCACACAATAATTCAGGCGCTGCAAATCAGGATTCCGGATCCATTCCGGGGCAGGATACAGGTATGATGACGCCCAAAGAGGCGCAGATGTTTTTGGATGATTACCAGCGCAACGAAGAGCCAAAAGGGATTCTTTATTTTGTTCCCCATCAGGGAAACGACAAACCGGTTACGAAGGATTGGTAATATGAAGCCTTTTTCTTTCTTGAAATCAAAACTTTTGCCTTTCGTTATGATGTGCTTTTTAATGGCAAATGCGCTGGGTTTTGCCCAGGAGACTGTTTTTACGGCGACTGTGGATACCAATAAAATTGCTTTGGGTAACGCAATTCAGCTCGTCCTGACCATTCAAGGAAAGCATCAAGTGGATCAAATTCCTCAACCTGTCGTTGATGGTTTTGAAGTTCAGTATTTTGGACCGAGAGTCGAAGTCTCCAGCGTGAACGGAAATTATTCAACATCACGATCGTTTGTTTATACATTGTTTTCTTTGAAAACCGGTAAATTTACTGTCCCTGCGATTACCGTGAATATTGAGGGTAAGGATTATGCGACCGCTCCCATTGAATTGACTGTCGAAGATGCGGCTGCCCCTTCTCCAGCTCAAGGTAGTCAAGCCCCCGCGCCCCAAGAGCCCTCATCAACAAACCTTAAAGACAAGATTATGTTGTCTCTGCAACCTGAGCAAAAGGAAGTTTATTTGCATCAACAGGTGCCGGTTCATGCGAAGCTTTTTGTGGGTGGTGTGCAGATCGACAATGTTCAATATCCGGCGTTTGAGGCAGCTGGATTCACCATGACAAATTTTACGGACGAACAGTATCAACAGGTTCTAAACGGTGTCCAGTACACGGTTGTTGATTTTAAAACTTTTATTACCCCGACGCGTACCGGTGATCTAACATTGGGCCCTGCCCAGCTGCAGGCCAGTTTACTTTCCCGCATGGAAAATCAATCCGCAACGGGAAATAATGTGTTCGATTCGTTCTTTACGACATATCAGCGTCGGCCGTTCACGGTGAATTCTGCAACCGCTGCCGTAAAGGTTCTTCCATTGCCAGAGGAGGGGAAGCCGAAGGATTTTTCTGATGCCGTCGGTACGTTTGATTTTGAAGCGAGCATTTCTCCCATTGACATTAAGGTGGGAGATCCAATCACGCTTCGTATGAAAGTGACAGGACAGGGCGATATGAAAGCAATCACCATGCCGGTGTTTTCC
>JAEUSC010000169.1 GCA_016789035.1 Candidatus Omnitrophota bacterium | reverse complement strand
CGTGGATGTGATTGTGACTCCAACAGCACCCACAACTGCGTTTAAGGTTGGAGAAAAGGTTTCGGATCCCTTAAGTATGTATTTGTCTGATATCTATACGATTCCAGCAAATTTGGCGGGACTGCCGGCTATTTCGATTCCGTGCGGTTTTGATTCAAAAGGCTTGCCTATCGGTCTTCAGTTGATGGCAAAACCGTTTGGAGAAGAAACAATTTTTAAGGCAGCCTACACATTTGAACAGAACACCGAGTGGCATAAAAGAAAACCCTTGTTAACTTGAAATTTCTGGGCAGATTGCCCCTGCAATATGGAAAAATTTGAAACAGTCATTGGTTTAGAAGTTCATCTCCAATTAAAGACGGCGACAAAGATTTTTTGCAGCTGTACCAATCATTTTGGGGCCAAGCCTAATTCTAACACCTGTCCAGTTTGTCTTGGGCTTCCAGGTTCTCTGCCGGTCTTTAATGAGCAGGCCTTGGAATATGCCATTCGCGTGGGGCTTGCTTTAAACTGCACGATTAACCCGTTTATTAAATTTGATCGTAAAAATTATTTTTATCCCGACCTTCCTAAGGGATATCAGATTTCCCAATTCGACAAACCTATCTGCTCCCATGGTCATTTGCTTGTACATACATCAGGGAAGGAAAAGCGTATTGGAATTACCCGGGCTCATCTGGAGGAGGACGCAGGAAAGTTAATTCATGATCAATCCGTCAATGCCAGCCTGGTCGATTATAACAGGACTGGTACTCCGCTTATTGAAATCGTCAGTGAACCGGACATGCGCAGCGCCCAGGAGGCTTACGATTATTTGTCGAAACTAAAGTTGACATTGCAGTATCTGAACGTTTCCGACTGTGACATGGAAAAGGGAAGTCTGCGATGTGATGCCAATGTGTCGATCCGACCGGTAGGTTATGAAAAATTCGGAACAAAAACCGAGCTCAAAAATATGAATTCATTTAAGGCTGTTAAGTCGGCTATTGAGTATGAAGTCAACCGACATACGCAGATCATTTTATCCGGCGGAAAGATTACTCAGGAAACCTTGTTATGGAATGAAGAAAAGGCCATTACGGTTGCCATGCGAGGAAAAGAGCAGGCTCACGATTATCGGTATTTTCCAGATCCTGATCTGGTGTCTTTCACAGTGGAAGAGCAGTTGATTGCGCAGGTAAGATCTCAAATGCCGGAATTGCCCGCTCAAAAGGCCCAACGTTTCGTTCATGATTACAAGTTGTCTGAATATGACGCCTCGGTGCTGATACAAGATAAGAAAACAGCTGATTTCTTTGAGTCCTGTGTTGCGGCCAAGGCTGATCCAAAAAAGGCATCGAACTGGATTACGAGTGTTTTAGCCAAAGAGTTGACCGACCGTAAAATTGAGATTGACGAAATGAAAATGAATGCCGCCTCCTTAGTCGAATTAATTAAGAATGTTGAAGAAGGCGTGATTAGCAATCTGGCTGGCAAAGATGTTTTAAAGGTTATGATGGATTCAGGAAAAGGGGAGGCCCAAATTATTGCAGAACAAGGTTTGGCTCAGGTGTCCGATGACGGTGCTTTGGAGAAAATGCTGGATGAAATTTTTGTTTCACATGCAGATGTTGTCCAGCAGGTAAAGCAGGGAAAGCAAAGCGCGGTTGGTTTTCTCGTTGGCCAGGCAATGAAAAAATCTCAAGGCAAAGCTAATCCTAAGAAATTAGGAGAGATGATTACCAGGAGGATTACGAATGTCTAAAAGGACCTTCGCTCTTGTTGTGGGAATGATTGCATTTTTTTC
>JAEUSC010000162.1 GCA_016789035.1 Candidatus Omnitrophota bacterium | reverse complement strand
CTCTAAGATAGGATAGGTGTATTCGAACCCGTTTATGCTCATAATCTCGGCATCGGGCAAGGCACTCTTGATAGATTTCTGGATGGCAATGGTCGCCTGGCGGTGGCCAGAAACCTTGGTGATATACATCAGCAGAATACGACGCGGCTGCTTGTCTATTAGTGTTGTCAGCATACTACTCGATGTAAGCAAGCGTCGCTCCAATAGACGCTTCTTTACCTTCCGGGATAAGGATTTCTTTGATTGTGCCATTCTGTTCTGCCGCAACATTAAATACAGCTTTATCCGTGACTAACTCTACGATGTCGTCACCTTTATTTACGACGGCTCCCGGCTTTCCGTGCCAGCAAGCCACAGTCGCTTTGGTAATACCTTCACCTAATTCAGGTACGATAATTGCTGTCATAGTTATATGAGTGGTTTTAAGTTGAATCGATTACAAAAAAGACAACCTACCTTGTCCTTAACCATCTTGATATCAATAGATTTGCCCTTAATTTTACTGATAGATGTCATGGCAACATCTAGTCCGCAAGGCCTTATCATTCGAAACAGATCTAAATCTGTGTTTACGTTCAAACCAATCCCATGATAAGAAACCCATTTACGAACGCCTACGCCAATAGAAGCAATCTTATCTTTACCGACCCAAACGCCACGCTGACCGTTTATGCCCTCAGCCAATATATCAAATTCTTTTAATAAATCAATGACTACCTCTTGAAGTTGCTCAAGATACCGCTTAAGATCTCGACCCACAAAAGACAGATCCATAATAACATAAATCACTAATTGACCGGGAGCATGCAGGGTCACATCTCCCCCCCGGTCAACCGAAAGTATCGAAACGCCGTTAGCCTCAATAAGTTCCTTAGGCCATAAAAGATTTTCTATTTTTGTCATTCGTCCGAGCGTTAAGACGGCCGGATGCTCACAAAAAATCAGCCTCGCCGGAGCCCCCGACATCACATCCTGCACCAGTGCTTTTTGGCGCACATAGGCTCCCTGATAATCTTCCAAGCCCCAATCTTCTACCACACACGTTAATGATGGCACATCCATTATAACCAACCCACATACAATTGAAAGACTTGTGAACATCTTTCAAAAAAAGGAAAGCCAAAGACTAAAATAAAAGTGTTAATTTTTCTGTCTTCGGCCTTCGTTTTAATTTCTATTTATAAACTTTTACAAATTGCATCCGCCATTTCTTGGGTTCCGACAGCCGTAGGGTCATTGCGATCTTGTTTCAGATCATACGTCACAAACTTTCCTTCTTTCAGAACCTTCCGCACCGCTGCCTCGAGACGATCGGCAGCCTCTTCCTCTTTGATATGACGCAACATCAAAACAGCCGACAAAATTGTAGCCGTCGGATTTACTTTATTCTTCCCCGCATATTTGGGAGCGGACCCATGGACGGGTTCGAAGAGCGAAATGGAATCTCCAATATTGGCCCCCGGCGCAATACCCAGTCCTCCGACGAGTCCGGCACAAAGATCTGAAACAATATCCCCATATAGATTTGGCAGAACCAACACGTCATACAATTCGGGCTTTTGAACCAACTGCATGCACATATTATCGACAATCACATCTTCAAACTCAACCTTTCCCTTATACTCTTCGGCCACTTCCCGCGCACATTGTAAAAATAAGCCGTCAGAAAACTTCATAATATTGGCCTTATGGACGGCAGTAACCTTGCGACGGCCATGCTTCACGGCATAATCAAAGGCATACTTCACGATTCGTTTGGATGCATATACGGAAATGGGTTTAATGGAAACGGCAGAATCTGCACGGATCTGTTTTGCTTGCAACGAATTGATCTGTTCGATCACTTTTTTAACAGCCTCACTGTCTTTCTCGAACTCGATACCAGCGTAAAGATCTTCTGTATTTTCCCGGAAAATAACTAAATCTGTCTTCTTGGCCACGGTTTTAGTGCCCTCATAGTACTTGCAGGGCCGCACACAAGCGAAAAGATCCAACGCTTGTCTTAACTGAACATTGACGGAACGAAACCCTTTTCCGATGGGCGTAACTATAGGCCCTTTGATAGCGATTTTATTCTTGCGTAC
>JAEUSC010000142.1 GCA_016789035.1 Candidatus Omnitrophota bacterium | reverse complement strand
AACTGTGGGAGTATTCTCGCCGGTCCGGCATTGAAGAAGATGTGAACATATTTCTCGACAAATTCTCTGAAGATTTAAGAAATGCCTTTTATTTTAAGTCGATTCCATTTCAGGGGTTGGAAAACAAGATCATTGTTCCTACCTTTGTCAGCGTCAGGGCTGATGATCGTTCCATTCAGTCCGGGGAGGAGCGGATCGTTCAGATGGGATCGGTGAAATATTATTATGACTACGAAAATCATCTAATCCGTCGGGCGCAGGCCAATTATGCCAATGCCTTACGGGAGCGTTTTGCCGAGGAGAAAGTGCTTGTTAAATCGATCGACAGTCTAAAGTTTACATATTTTTTGCCGGGTGATCACGGTGCTCAACCATATGCCAAAATTCAAGAGATTGTTCCCAGCTCCATTTATGTGGAAATTCAATATTCCGACGGAAGATCCGACCATAAAATCGGCCGAATGATTGCCATACCGGTGGGACTTTAAAGAAAGTTTTATGCATCCGTTTTCAGGATATACATGTGGCCGCGAGCGTTTGCCCCTTAAACAAAGTGGGGCCGTTTTGATCTTTGTGTTGTGGGTCTTTACCTTTCTGGCAGTATTAGCGGTGAACCTGGGGTACGGTGTCCGGCAGAAAATTATTTTTTTGAAGCGCATTGAATCCCGCAGTCAGGCGCAGCATGTGACGGAGGGATGTGCCAAGGCCGCTGTGGCCATGCTGCTTGATGACCTTAACAAAAGCCAATATCAGTATACGCCGGCCGCTAAGGCCTTCCGTCATAATAATCCCAATCGTTTTGCCGATATTACCGTTCCGGATGGAAAATGCGAAGTCAGTTACGTTGACCCGGATGGACTGTCATCAAAGGATGTTAAATATGGTACCCGTGATGAGGAAAGTAAGATTAATATCAACACCGCCGACAAAACGGTCCTTTTTCGAATTGTGTCGGAAGTTTTGGGGGTTGATGATCATTTGGCCGAAACGCTTTCGGAGGCGATTTATGACTGGCGCCAAGCAGGTGAAAGTGAACTCAAAGGGTTTTCGAGCGATGATTATTATTCAAATCTAAAAGATCCTTATCCCAAAAAAAGTCAGCCATTTGAAATTATTGACGAGCTTATGTTGGTCAAGGGTATTGATAGTCCCAGTTTCGAATTGTTACGAGATTATCTAACCGTTTACGGTGCTGGCCAAGTCAACATTAATATGGCTTGCAAAAAAGTGATTCTTGCACTGGGACTGGATGAGGAAGTTGTCGATAGAATTTTGGCCTTACGCAGAGGCGCCGATGGCGTGGACAACACCAGTGACGATCACATCTTCTCGAGAACGTTTGATATTGCCGCTGAGGTAAATGCCTATAAAAAATTAGAGCCGGAACAGATGAAAGCCATCGACTACTTGAATCAACGCAATCTTCTCGGAACAAATTCGTCATTTTTTACGATCCGTTCTTTAGGATTTTTAAATGATGCGAATGACCAACGGCACCTTTATGTCACTATTAGCTCGACGGACAATCGCATACTTTATTGGAATGAAAAATAATTGTTTTTCTATTGGTTTATAAATAAAAGTTAAGTATAATCAATTCAATTTTAGGACATCGCAAAACATGCTAAATCAAGACCAAGATTATTTAAGTGTTTCGCTGACAGAGCAATCGGTAAAGGTTGCCCAAGTCAAGAGTTCTGGAGTTGTTGTTAAAGTTGTTCGCAAAGAAGTTTCATCCGCTTCGGTTGAAGCGTTCACCAGCCAGTTAAGTGCGGCGCTCAAGGGATTTAACACTAAAAAAATGCGCGTTCTGTGCGTGATCCCCGCGAGTGTTGCAACTACAAAAAATATTGAAGTTCCTTCCGTAGATCCCGAAGAAATCAAATCAATCATTAATCTGCAGGCAGCCCGACACACGCCTTTGTCCCGCGAAGAAATACTGGTGGGGCATATTAATTTGGGTTCATATCAGACGAATTACACAAAGGTTCTTCTGGTGATTGTCAACCGCAGCGTGGTCAGGGACCGGCTAAAGGTTCTTGAGGGTGTTGGTTTGGATGTTTATAAGGTTGTTTTTGAACCTGAAGGTATTGCGCGGTTTTATGCAAAGGCTATGGCTTCTCGAAAGGACAGCGCGCCTGTTGGAATCATTGATGTCGGTCCGATGTCGACGACGCTAGTTATTCAATCTCGTCTTACGGCTGTGATGTGCCGAAGCATCCCCATTGGAACCGGAGAGCTGGGCTTCGGCGGGGCTGAAACGCGCGATAAGCTTGTGGCTGAAATCAAAACATCTTTGGATTCTTACAGAGAAGAAGATGTTGACAAGCAACCAGCTAATTTTGTTTTGACCTCAGCACAAACAATTGTTAAGGATCTGCAGCAGTCGCTGGCAGCAGCTGTGGGCGTTCCTATTCAAGTATCACCATTTATTGATTTGGTTAAGTTCGGCGGCGGTTTAAAGAAGACTGTTGAAAAAGACTTTGCTGAAGATTCGCTGACGGACATTTTGGCCGTAGCGGCTACAGAACCCCGGTGTGAAGTGAACCTGATGCCGGAAGAAATCCTTTTGAAACGAAACGTCGAGCGCCAAAGCCGTGAGGCCATGGTTGCTGGAGTGCTGGTCGTTTTGATTTTATTCCTAGCTGGATTTATTCTTGGTGCTAAGAACTATTTTAAAGAGACGTTCTTAAAGCAAAATTTGAAAGCTAAGTTTTCCGGTCAACACGAAAAAGTTCTTGCCCTTGAAGACGAGATGCGAAAGACAAAGCTAATCCGCGGAATTTTAGACAGCCGGTTAAACAGTTTGGAAGCGCTTCGGGGGCTGTATGCCGTGGTTCCCAATGATATTTATCTGAATTCGGTTAATCAGTCGGAAGATGGCCTTATTACGATCAATGGTATTGCAGAGACGACGTCACGAGTCTATGCATTTGTCAGTACCTTGAGCGAATCAAAAATTTTTAATGGTGTCAAAACAAAATCAACAAGCGGAAAAAAAGACCGCGGCAAAGACATGATTGCATTTGAAATTGAATTTGTGTTAAACCAGGGTGATGGCAATGAGGCCGAAGTGCAAGAGTTATCCTCGCCCAAGGTTGCAGGAGTTGCAGGCACATGAACCAATTCTTTACGAGTTTAACCCCGTTGCAAAAGAAATTCTTTTATGTCGCTGTCTTTTTTGTGACTCTGGCCCTTTTCGACGTTCTTTTGGTAAGTCCTTCCAATGCCAAACGTGTGAAAATTGAGGAGGAAACCAAAAGTGCCGAGGAAGCGATCAAAGGCGATTTAAAGATTCTTTCTTATCAGAGCAAGGTCGACAAGGAAAAGGAGTTATTTAAACCGTATTATTCGGATTCGATTCCCAAAGACGAAGAAGTCATGTCGCAATTTTTAGGAAAGCTCGATTCATATGTCAAAGAATTCGGCTTAACCCTTACGAAAAACAATCGGTCCAATGACCAGGCGGAGGAGTCTGCAGACGCTGCTTCTAAAAAGGACTATTTGACTTATAAAGCCGATCTGGAATGTTCGGGTAATTTGGAAGATATTGCAAAACTCCTTTATAAAATCGATACATCAAAAGAATTTTTTAAAATTCTTAAAATCAATTTGGCCATGAAAAAGACCGGGGACGTAGAAGAGATGAAGGCGGTCATGACGGTGGCTAAATATATTTTTCCTTCCGATCCAGAGCTTCTCAAAGACAGTACAGCATCTATCGCTAAAAAATAATCCTGACGGATAATCCGTCAACCGTTCGCGATGAGTCATTTCTTATCCCATCATCCCAGCAATTTTAAACTCATTGGGCGCTACCTTTTATTAGCCGTTTGTCTTTTGCTTCCGGCCGTTAAAGCAAATGCACAGGCCCCTGTCATCAAAGAGCTGTTTGATGAAGCGGCTAAGGCTTTTTATGGGGGACAGTATGATCAAGCGATCAAGAATTATGAAAAAATCATTGAGCTTGAACCCAATTTTGCGCCTGCTTACAATGCGTTGGGTTTGGCCTTAAAAGTCCAGGGGGGAGCCAATGACGATGTGATTTTCTATTTCAAGAAAGCTATCGAATTGGATCCCAGCTTTGTTTCAGCGTACGATAATTTGGGAAAAACATACTATTCCGTTGGGGATATTGAACACGCCCAGGGATATTTTGAAAAGGGAATTGCTTTGGATCCGAATAATGAGAGCATGGTTCTTTCGATGGGATGGATTCATCTTTTGGGGCGCAGTGATGCGGATAGCGCTATCAAGTATTTTCGCAAGGCTTCATCTAATAATAATTCGGTGATGGGATATTTTGGAGAAGGAATTTGTCTGATGTCCAAGCAAAAACGTATGGAGGTCATGGAAACCGTGACGAAGTTGCGTTCGATGGACCAGGAGGGGTTAGCTCAAGATTTGGAGACGATGTTAAGAGAGAACCGTTCCTTGATTCGCGATGCCGAGTTTCCCAACGCCTCAAATATACGTACCGTTGCTAATCAAGACCCCACTCAAGCGCCCAAACCCTCGCCGGCAGCACCCAAGGAGGATCCGACCACCGCACAGTCCTCCGACAAATCTTTATCAGAATATGATGAGAAAGGCGAGCTTCGCGTAAGGCTTTTCGATAAGTTACCCACCGATTAGTTGTCAAAGATTTTGCTCCTGTAGCTCAAAGACAAAGACTTCATCCTTTCCTGTCATGCTGCTTTGAATGGAAAATGGCTTAAAGTATTTGAGACCCTGGCCTTTAAAGAAATACATCCTGGTCAGCAATGATTGGGCCAATTCTTGATCCATCAGACGGCAGTAGTATTTGGAATTTTCCTTGAAAAATACAACGCTATATTTGAGCGTGGGATTACGCAATATTTTCTCAACGACGGCACCATTGTCGAGGTAGACAATGCTTAGAGGTGTTCCGACACCGAATTTGGAAGAAGCGATTGTCACGTCCTTTGTATTTAAATCCACTTTGACCCCTTCGGTGAAGTTAACGATTGACCCGGACTCACCGATAGTGATCAGGGCCTCGCTGTAACGGTAAGGTCCGCCCATGGTTTTCCATAAGAATTCAAAAAATTCAGGGGAATTGGCCGGCGGAAGACTTTTGATCTCTTCTGGTCGGCTGTTGATTTCTTCCATTTGACGAAAGTTCCATTTGCCCACAAATTGCAGTCCTATATTTTTCTCCATGAGTTCGGAATAAATCAAAAGATATGAGGCAATCGCCTCTGCGTGAGTCATATCTACAATTTTTTTGGCATTGTCCTTTGGCATGATTTTGCTAAGAAACTCGAGTGCGTCATTTTTATTTTTCTCCAGGAGAAAATGCAGGAGCGATACCGCGTCTGATGTCTTCATGCCCTGATCTATCAGAAAATCTAGGGGCTTTGTGCCGCTGGTATTGAGCATCCGTAAGATCCTTGCGGCTTTTTCTTCGTTGGATGCCAGAAGGATATTAGCAACCCAATAAGCCTGCTCGTTGCTTGTGATTGTTGCTCCGTCAAACGTTACCCGTCGCCGGGCAACGGCCTTTATGAAGTGACCGGGCGGCCACCAGCTGGTGATGATGCTTTGCGCCGGAGTATTGTTTTTGATATCGAGTAAAGCCTTCTCCCAGGTGCTATTAAAAATCGGACTTAAAAGTTGCGGGATTTGGGCATTGATAGATCTTATGGGAACGACCGTTGTTGTGATAAGAAGCAGTAAGCCACTCGCAATTTCGACGGGCTTGAGTTTCCCCGGCAGGAGGGTTTGACGATGGATGGACTTTCTAAAGGTGTTGATCAATTGATCGAGACCGGTAACTCCAAGAAGAGACACCGGCATCAGGCATAGCAAAATGAAACGTTCAGCGCTAAATGTAATTTTGAGTGTGGCGGCCAATGCAATAAAAATTACAATCAACTGAGATGTTTTGATACGGTCCTTCCGCATGATATGAGCCCCGAACGCCCAAAGGGAGCCGCCGATTGAGATGATCCACCAAAAAAGATTGCCCGTCATTTCAATAATTTCGCTTAATGGGGCCCTTTTAAGTTCTCCAACCGCTACAAAAAGATTTGGCCAAACGGAAATCTGATTGACGGTCAATTTCTGGAGTCCGCTGAAGCCTTCTTCAAGTAATGTAATAAAATCACCAGGTCCAAACATAAGGCTCATGAGCACAGGGGTTCCCACAAAGATGGTTATCAAAAACATGCTGATCAGTTTCAGATCTGGCAGTTGAATGGCCACTGCCTTGGGTTTTACTGTCGGCGCCGACTTTATAAAGTAAAATTGCAGGGCGAGAATAAACAGGGCGCTAACGCAAATGATGGCAAATGTAAAACCCCATCCATGCCAGAACAGAGAATACACGCACATCAACGCGGCTGTCGATATGCCATAGATCAAACTCTCTTGGCTTGTCTTAACATGTTTCAGACCTTTAAAAACCAGAGCAAGGATCAAAAGTGGGAAGATCACGTTATATGAGTCATCATCGTTCCAGGCAAAGGTGCTTCGTTTGACAAAGATGGGGGCCAGGTAGAAATAAATGGATCCGATTCCCGCCGCTAACGGTCCGACAGCCAGAGCGCGGCAACACAAAATAAAAGCTCCCAATGCCAGTAACGAAAGTAGCGGTCCGGTATAACACAGCGCATTGATGACTGAGATATCGGGATAAAATAGTTTGAGAAATTGATACAGATAAAATCCGACATAAGGGTGGAGGTTGATAGGCTGCCAAAAACCGAAAGGGGCATTCATGCGTTCGTTAAGGAATTTGCTTGCCTTGCGATCCCCGCTTAATCGCCCGGTCTCAACGATGTTTTGAGTCAGATCATAGTAGTAGTAGCCGTCGGCTTCCTGGAGATACATGCGTTTGGCCTGCGGGGTCTGGGTATTGAGTTTTTTTGAAACTTCTAGTATCGCTTTTTTCACCATACCTGATTCGTTGTGGAGTGTTTGGGCAAATTTCTCTTCAACGACGCTGTTACGTTGGGCCTCAGGCATATCGGGAAAACGCGTTACGAGATCCTGCATGAGTGAGATGCGGATATTGGCAATTACGATCGCGGTTGCTTTCTC
>JAEUSC010000134.1 GCA_016789035.1 Candidatus Omnitrophota bacterium | reverse complement strand
GTCCGAAGCAGATTATTTTTACGGCCGATGTGCCGAAAACGCGCAGTGGAAAAATCATGCGCCGATTGCTTCGCGATATTGCTGAGGGTCGTGCGCTGGGAGATGTGACGACCCTGGCCGATCCAAATGTTGTTGCCAAGTTAAAAGAAAATTATTCGGATGCTTAATCAAACTACAACCAGTAAAAAGGAGAGGCATTAATGAATTCATCAAACCTCGTGTTATTACGCAAAAGCCGAAGTCTATGTTTATTGTACGGTGTTATAAGTTTAACGGTAGGGTTGGTGAATTTTGCAGTTCTCAATGAGTATGGGTTGGGGATGATCATGGTGACGATTGCAATTTTTGGTTTCTGGCGCATTTCTCACAAAATCAAAGGTGTTCTTTTGTCAGAGAATGTGAAGTAATTAAATTAGGAGTGGATGAATGTTTCATCCGGATCACAAAGGGCGTGGGTTACCAAAGACTGTCAAGAATGGGGTTTTCTTATTCTTGGTGGTCTTTACAAACTTATCTTTTGCCAATGATTTGCCTTTGGATTTGGTGAATCTTCCACCGGGATTCAAGATTGAAGTTTATGCCTCCGGGGTAGCCAATGCGCGAGGCTTGGCTATGGGAGCCAAAGGGACCATCTTTGTCGGTTCTTACCAGGAGGGAAAAGTTTACGCTGTTGTTGATACGGATGGCAATCAAAAAGCGGATAAAGTCTTTGTGCTAGCGGATAAGTTGATCAATCCGATCGGTGTGGCCTTTCGGGCGGGATCTTTATATGTTGCCGAGGTCGGCCGCATTCTGCGGTTTGATAGTATTGAAGAGAATCTGGAGCATCCTTTGCCCCCAGCAATTGTGACGGAACAGATCCCCAATGATTCCTGGCACGGGGCGAAGTACATTCAGTTTGGCCCCGATGGAATGCTGTATGTTCCTGTTGGCGCGCCATGCAACGTATGCGAGCCTCCGACTCCGTGGCACCAAACCATTCTTCGCATGCAGCCAAATGGCGATGAGATGGAGGTTTTTGCGACAGGTATCCGTAATTCCGTCGGGTTCACCTGGGATCCTCAAACCAAAGAAATGTGGTTTACCGATAACGGCCGTGACAATATGGGCGATGATATCCCATCCGATGAACTTAATCATGCTCCGCAAAAGGGGATGAATTTTGGGTTCCCCTATTGTCATCAAGGCGACATCTCAGATCCGACTTTCGGCGCTAAGCATTCTTGTTCGGAGTTCACACCCCCGGCGTTAAATACAGGCGGGCATGTCGCAGGTTTAGGGCTTAAGTTCTATACGGGGTCCATGTTTCCTGAAAAATACAGAGGTAGGATCTTTCTTGCCCAGCATGGGTCCTGGAACCGGTCTCGGAAAATCGGTTACCGTATTATGACTGCGGAGATTAAGGACAATAAGGTTGTCGGTTATGAACCTTTTGCTCAAGGTTTTAATGTGGGGGATTATGTTTGGGGACGGCCGGTGGACATCTTAGTTATGCCGGACGGAGCGATCCTGGTTTCCGATGATTATGCGGCTGTTATCTACCGTATCAGTTATGCATCCTCATGAATTTGCAACTCAATAGCCCGTTGATTTCACTATTTCTAATCGTTGTTCTTGCCACTGGTATTTTCCTTCCAACCCTTCGTCAGGGGTTTGTATCCTGGGATGATGATGTTCATCTGACAAATAATGTTCAGGTGCGAGAGTTATCACTGACCAGTATTAAAAACATTTTTCATTCCCAGGTCAACAAGACTTACATTCCTTTGACTGTTTTGTCTTTTGCTATCGAATATAAATTCTTTGGCTACCGGCCCTGGATTTATCACTTGAATAATCTCCTTTTACATTTAAGTGTCGTGGTCTTGGTTTATGTGCTGGCCCTGAGGCTGGGGCTTCCAACCAAGGCCGCGAATTTTGCGGCATTGATATTTGCTCTACATCCTATGCATGTGGAATCGGTGGCATGGGTGACTCAACGTAAGGATGTTTTGTACTCCTTCTTTTACCTGTTGTCTTTATGGTTTTATACTGGATACATACGTACCCGCAACGGGTCTTCTTTTTTTGTTGCTGTCCTATTCGCGTTTTTAAGTGTCTTGTCTAAGCCAATGGCCTTAAGTCTTCCCTTGATATATTGTCTTGTGGATTGGTTTTTAAATCGTCCTTGGGGGAAAAGGATTGTACTGGAAAAGGTTTTAGCAGCGTTGATTGTATGGCCGATTGCTTGGCTCACCTACGCCATGAATATGCGTCAAATCGATGTCGAGGGAGCTTCTGCATTGTTAACGTGGGTTTGGTCTCTCGCATTTTACATTTCCAAGTTCCTGTTTCCGGTCAACCTGTTGATCCTCTATCAACTACCACATCCTGTGACCATAACCAATCCCGCATTTTTATGGGCTGTGATTGTGGCCTTGATTTTGATTTTTATGTGTGTGCGATGGAGAAGGCATCGGTTAATGATTTTTGCGGCAGCGTACTTCTTTGCATCCATATTTTTTTTATTGAGATTTGATGACTCTCAGGATCTGACGTTTGTCGCTGACCGTTTTATGTATTTGCCTAGTATTGGATTTTGCTTATTGTTCGCATCTGTGGTTGAGCGTGTCTTGGAAAAGACGCGGCAAAACCGGTTTGCAATCATCCTCAAGGGATTTATTGTTTTTATGATTGCTGGCATGGCGGTAACTACGCATGAACGTGTTGTTGCGTGGGGGAATGAGCCGCTCTTATGGAAGCAGACGGAAAAGTATTCTTTAAGTGCCGTGGTCTATAATCGTTTGGGAAATTATTATCTCGATCAGCAAGATTATTTGGAAGCTATTGAATATTATCGAAAAGCCATTGCGCTAAATCCGCGTTATCATAAACCTTATAGCAATCGGGGTATTGCGTATTTAAGAATGGGAAACGCCCAGGAGGCTATTTCAGATTTTACCAGGTCCATCGAGCTTTTTCCTGAACAGGCCGCCACTGCCTATAACAATCGGGGGTATGCTTACAGCCTACTGGGCAA
>JAEUSC010000113.1 GCA_016789035.1 Candidatus Omnitrophota bacterium | reverse complement strand
GTTGAGATTGTTAAAGATGCTGGTATGCTAGTCGATCCACTGGATGTTTCACAAGTAGCCAATGCCATAGAATCAATTTTGAGCAATTCAGAATTGCGCAAAAATTTAGCAGATAAAGGATTGGAGTACGTTAAGGAGTATAGCGCGGAGAATATTTCCCGCCGAATATATGATTTTTTTCTTGAGCAGTACAAGCTATCAGTAAGCAAGAGTTAGAAAATCGTCTGTCTTCTTTTTAATTTTTGTTCTTCCGATGTCGAATCAATTCTATAATGCCGGGCAAGATGGACACAAAAATGATGAGCAAGATGACTTTGGAAAAGTTTTTCTCGACAATTGGAATTTTACCAAAAAAATAGCCTGCCAATACCAATCCAAACACCCACATCAGAGCTCCAATAACATTGTAAAAAATAAAACGTCCATATGCCATGCTTCCCATTCCCGCCACAAAGGGGGCAAACGTTCGCACAATGGGAACAAAGCGGGCAATGATGATGGTTTTTCCTCCGTATTTTTCAAAAAATGCTTCGGTTTGCTTGAGGTGTTCTATGTTAAGAAATTTAATGTTCCTTTTACGAAAAATGCTGGGTCCCATTTTTTTACCTATAAAATAATTGATCGTGTCTCCCAAAATAGCAGCGATACTTAACAGTCCCAAGGATAAGCCTAAATTAAGTGATCCTCCAGCGGAAGATAATGCGCCGACGACAAAAAGCAAAGAATCACCGGGCAAAAACGGGGTGACAACCAGGCCTGTTTCGCAGAAGACGATCAAAAACAATATTAGATAAGTCCATGTTCCATACTCGGTTGTAACAGCAGCCAAATGATGGTCCAGGTGCATAAAAAAATCAGCGATATGTTTAAGCCAATCCATAAAATCCTCATTAAATTTTGTAAAAATTGATTGTTAAGGTTGAAGCTTTTAAGAAATGCAGATATCCTAACATCATTGCCGTCTTTTTCCACGATTAAAATCAAATAAGTAAATGTGTTGAGTCTTAAAACGGTTTTCTGTACAATTAAAATAATCGAAGATGTATCTAAGGCGAGCACGCATAATATCGAATAAGTTTTGATGCGGCTCGCATAAATTTTATACCTAAAAGGTTTTATGCTCCCAGGTTTAGAATGGATTGTTATTGGTGTAATGCTATTTCTTAACGCAATTTTTGCGGCTTATGAAATGGCGATTGCTTCTATATCGCGTTCCCGCCTCTCCGTTTTGATTTCAAGAAAGACAAAAGGTTCTGAAGATGCGGCGTATATGAAAGATCGCATTGAAGCCAGTCTTGCTGTTGTTCAGGTCGGCATTACATTTGTCGGAGCGATTGCCGCGGCCACGGGTGGAGCTGAAGCCGTAGACTCTGTTCGTCCTTTCATCAGTCAAAAGTTTGCGATCTCGGATCCTTGGGCCGAATTTCTCGCGTTAAGTATTTTGGTAGTGCCTTACGGATTGGTTACCATTGTTTTTGCGGAACTGGTGCCTAAGATGTTTGCTCTCAATAATAGAGAGTTGATTTGTTTGAAGTTGTCACCAACAATGAAGGTCTTTTCTATCATTGCATACCCGGTTGTCACCGTACTTGAACGTTTAGTAAAATTTTTTCTTCATGCTGGAGATAAAAGTGGATATTTTAAGAAAGCCAACGATGATCAGCCTGGGTTGCACGAATTAAATGCGGCTGCAACTCTAGCCCGCGCATCGCGTTTGATCGGAGCCAGGGAGGAAAAGATTGTACTTTCTGCGGCGCAGCTCTCTATCCGTCCTGTTAAAGAAATCATGCTGCCCATTGCCGATGTTTCCATGATTCCGTTGAAAAGTACATTATCCGAGGCATTAATCAAGGCTCACCTCGATATGCATACGCGTTTTCCCGTTTGTGAAAAAGAAAATGATCCTCAGACAATTCAGGGTTATTTAAATTTTAAAGATATTATGATGGCTCTTAAGCTCAACTCACAGGATCCTACAGTCAAAGGAATAATCCGGCCGATCAAAATGGTGGATGCGCAGATACCGATTGCTCAGGTTTTAGAAAAGGTCATGCAAGAAAAGTTACATATCGCCTTAGTGGGGGAGAATAATAATAAAATCGTCGGTATGGTAACAATGGAAGATATCATTGAAGAGCTGGTGGGCGAAATTGAAGATGAGTTTGATCGATTACCGACGTACATTCATCCGTTTGCAGGCGGTTGGATTGTTGGTGCGGGGGTTTCTATGTCTGTCTTGGCTCAAACCATAGGAATCGCAAGCTATTCGAAACCTGCTTCCGACGGCCCTTTTCGTTTAATTGAGTGGTGTTCTCTGAAGCATCCGCAACCTCTTCGCGGGGGAGAGATTTTTGAAAGTGATGGAATTTCTGTAACAGTCAGAAAAATGCGTCGTAAGAAAATTAATGAAGTCAGTATCAGTCTTATTAAAGCTTCTCATTCAACATAGATCTCTCTGTTAGCGATGCCAGGCGTACGCGGCAATCTAACTCGTTCTTACCTTAATATAGTTCAAGTGGTTTTGTGTTTGTTTGATATATGTAGTGAAACTATTTGTAAGACAAATTGAATTATTAATGGACTATGTTATAATCGGTTCACTTAGAATTATCGAAGAATTTTTACCTTACTAAAAAGGTGGATTATGGCATACAAAAGTCTGATTAAAATATTTATGGTTGCGATGATGGTATCGTTTTTACCGACTGTCTCCTTCGCCGTTCCCTTTGATAAAGATCTCCGCGAGGAGGGCCGTAAAGAAGAATTGGATAAGCTCCAAAAAGAGTTTGATTGGTGGCCGTCGGATGCGCAGCCGGCTCCTGTTAAAGATGAGAGGCGGGGAGGCTATTGGTGGTGGCCTGATCAGCCAGGTCAAGTACGGCCCTGGGGTAACCGCGGATACGTATATTTGTATAAAATAATTTTCGACTATAAAGAAGAGGAGCTTCCACCTCCGCAGCCTAAAGAACTCCGGCCCTCTTTGTTGATTAAGAAAATTCTGCGCAATGTTAAGATTTATTTTGATTATAACAAGTCTGATCTCCGTGAAGATGCTACAAAGGTGCTCGAAAAAGCTTTGGGAACATTGAGACGCAATCCGGAAGCCAGCATTCTTATTACCGGTAATGCGGATGTTCGTGGTTCCGAAACGTATAATGAAAAATTGGGCCGCCGTCGAGGCGAAGCCGTTAAGCAATATATGCTGCAAAACGGTATTCCTGAAGATCACATTAAAATTATCAGCCGCGGCAAACTCGATGCTACAGCACCAGTTACGGATCTTGTTGGAATGCAGAAGGACCGCAATGCTCAGTTTATGATTGCGGAAGTTGAAGAAGTTATGCTTCCTTATGAAGGTCCGCCAAAAGAAGTTGCCGGAGCCAAGCCGCTTGAAGAAGGCAAGTATGTCGTTGAAGAGCAGCAGAAGGTTGAATCTGAGATAAAAGTTTCAACCCGTGATTATGTAATTAAGAAAAATGATAGCCTTTGGAAAATTGCCCAAAAAGAAATGGGTAACGGTAATCGTTGGAAATATTTATATGAGTTGAACAAGTCTGTTATTAAAGACCCCAATCGACTAAAAGCCGGGGTTACAATCACAATTCCTGTCGAGTAATCCGTCCTTTCTGTGCCCCTAGAAGCTGATTCTAGGGGCTTTTTATTTTTTAGCACCGACGGCGCATGATTAGATAAAATAAAATATCAGTTGGCGGTCGCTATTTGGACGGATCGTGTTATAATTTCGATCTATGGATTCCAGAATTAAACAATCGCAAAGAATTAAGCGTATAGGCATTGGACTGATGACAGTGGCGGCTGTTACTTATATTTCGATTACATTTGTTCAGTGGATTCACGAGGACAAAATTCTTAACCAAATCATAGAACGTTTGCAGGCCGACACTCGAATAGCTGAAGTTTTGGTTACGGGAGTGAATTTCGATGAAAAGTCTAAACAGACCTTTACGACAATCAAATTTCTTGAGTACTCATCGTCGGGTATTCCTTTGGAGCCTAAGTACTTTACATTTACAGGCAATGTGATTCAGTTTCAATCGCTGGTTATCCGTTTTCAAGACATGTATATTCGCAATGGAGATAAGTTAAGGGGCAAAAGCGCCTATATATTCCTCAAGGCATTTATGCTGGATGGTAAAAACACTCAAGAGTTCGATATCACACCTGTTAATGAGATTCCTTTGGGTTACAAAATTGCAGATAACACAACAGATCCAGCCGAAACAATGTTGTGGAAGAAGTTTTGGGAGTATGCTCTTAATCCTCAGATAGCGGGCAAGAATGGAATAAAAAATGCCCAGATCGAAGCGCCGGGAACTCTTTTTGAGCCCGGCAATTTATACACTATTAAGATTGAGCACGATGGCGGTATGCGGATTGACGTTTCTAGGCTTTCTCCCATTCTAAAAGGAGAAACGATCCCACAGTAATAGTTTATTTCTCGTTTTTAATTTGTTTGTCTCAAAATTGTTATGACAACTCGACGGAGTGTGGTTTGTGTGCGCACAGATCGCCCAGGTGTTTGTAAAAAGATTGATATCTTATTGCAGTTTATAATAAATTGTTTATTATGATTTTAACTGTATGAATACTAACTTTCTAGGCAAAGCCGCTTTAATCATATTGCTTATTGCAACCAGTCTTATCGCTTTTTGGCGATATGAAGTTACGGTTGTAGAGCCCCACCAAAATGCATTGTTAGACTCCTTTCATAATAATGTTGTGAGCAGAGATCAATTGAGGGATTTGCTTGAGAGCGTTAAGAATGCTGAAAATGGTGTCTCTCAAATTCTTTCTGACGCAAAAGTTACTGATTACAATGAGGATCAGTTGCAAGGAGCCTTGGCAAACATTAATACCGCGGATTCTCGTTTGTTGGCGGGAACTCAAGAATCTGTGGCGCGGTTTAATACGGACATTCAGGAGTTTCTTTCCATCACCAAACAGCTATCACTATTTGAAGCTAAGACTCAAGAATTTATATTGGGCTTTGCGGGTTATTTTCAGTCGTTTGAAAATGACATCAAATTTTGGCAAAAGGAGTCTGCATCTGCCATATTAGAGCAAACTCCGGTAAATAAGCTTCCTGTGGATAAACTAATTCAGAGAATAGAGGTCCTTAAAAATATTATTCCTGAACTAGATGAGTTCGAACAGAAGTTGCAGGGTATATCTACCTCAATTGCTCAATGGGTTGAGGCTATTAATGCGGCTCCAACTGTTGAAGAGAAGCAAATTTTGTTTATGACAAAGCAATTTTTATTAAAATCATATTCGGATTTGTTTAATACGTTTGACGGTTATGTTCTTGATACACTTGACCAGGAGAAGGTCAATGTACAACAGATCGCAACCGAAATTTTAAGTGCCATGGCTGCCATTGAAAAACCTCTGCAGGAAAAATTGGGGGCTTTAGATAATTCTATCCAAACACAAATTCAGCAGGCGCAAAAGAAAGAAAAGCAGTTCAGAGATTTAAAACGAATAAGTGTCGTGGGAACTTTTGTTGTTTTGTTAGGATTATTTGCGGGCCTGGTGATTTTTACCATTCGTTTTCAGGAAGGATTCCATCTTTTTAAATATCAGACAGCTAAGGCTTCAGAAGATACCAGAGAACTCATTTCTCTGCTGAAAGACCAATCCAATTTAGTTGTTTCTAATTTTGAATTAAACCAAGCCTATGAAGATGGTCTCAACAATGTTGTTGAAGGATTCGCAGGCCGCCAAATTCAACTCCAAAATATTGACCAGTTGGTTCGCGATACTGATTCACTGGTCACCGACAGCAAAAACAACTTCGTAGCAATCAAAGAAGAGTTTTATAACACAGAGAAAATATCTCAAGAAATCGTGCAGTTGACTGTTGCCCTCGAAGGCGTTGCTTTGCAGATGTCCGTCATTGCCGAACGAGCAATGCTGAATGTGGCAGGAAATCACCAGCAAGCCGTGGGAAAACAGGATACCATTGATGAGTTAAAGTATTTGTCCAGTCGCATTAGACATGCCGTTAATTGTACTCATGAAGCTCTAGATGCCCGTAAAGATACGATTAGCGATGCTAAAACGAAATTTACAGTAATCGAGAAGAATATGGACCAGATGACGGAAAACGCCCGTCAAGCGCTGAAAGAAATTGCCGCTGCAAGGCTCGATCATTCACAGGAAGTTAGCCGTGTTAATGAAATACTCGCCAGCGCTAAAACAAAAAGTATTCAGTTAGCAGATGAAATTACAGCGCTTAACAAGCAGGTCAGTGACTTTTCCATTTTGACAAAACACTTAGATGCGTTGCATGAATTAGCGGTAAAAGCCTCAGCATTAAATGCTCAATCGTTGTTAGTTGATGAGAAGCAAGAACCAAATGCGGCAACTTTTGTGTCAAGCAGTAGGAAAATGAATGAGTATATTCAGGAATACTTTACGAAAGTCTTTGAAAATGGCACTTTGAAGGCGAATGTAAAAAAGAATGAAATGGACAGTCTTGCCCAAACGTCCCCGCAAAAATCTTCCTCAAGAATCAACGAAACAGTTTCAAATTCCTAAAGCGCTAAAGATTTAATGCACCTCTGTATTTATTTGACCTCTAAATGCAGATGCTTCCATTGTTTTGCATTTTCTGTTATTATATGCTTCATTTTGTGGCTAAAAAATCTACTTACTGGAGAAAAAGATGAGAGTATTATCTGTTTTGCTGATTGTTTTGCTTGTAATTTATCCCAATGGGTTATTATATGCTGAAGTAATTCTTGATAAACCAGTGACAATCGTAACACAGACAAAACCGATTCGATCCCCGCAACAAATCATTTCTGACTTCCAAGCCACCGTAGATAAAATTCAGATCGAACAACAAACGCTTCATACGCAAATTGAGATTAAAACTAAAGAAAATACTCTTCTTTTGAGAAAACTCAATGCCATGTCGGTCCGGTT
>JAEUSC010000020.1 GCA_016789035.1 Candidatus Omnitrophota bacterium | reverse complement strand
GATTCTACGGCCGTTGATCGGTCCGGTCTGTGTGACGAAGTCGATTCCTGTGTTAAGTTCGTTCATTGAAGGGGACAAACCGCTCGATTTTTACGTGGGAAAAACAGACCGTCTGGCCATTGTCATTATTGTATGTTTTGTCTTTGGTTTCGCAGTCATTGATCCGTTGAAACGTTTGCTTCACTCATTTTTCCAGGAAAAAGATTCGGCCTATAATCTTGCGGTGTTTCGTATTGTGTTTTTTCTGTTTGTGTTGTTGCGCTATGACAAGGAAAAGATTCTTTGGTTTAGCCAATTGCCAAAAGAGCTGATGTTCCCGCCGCTGGGGATGAAGACGTTTCTATCCATTGTGCCCGTCAACGCCCAGATGGCAGGCCCGATGTATGATCTTTTTGCGGTCAGCTGCATTTTTGCAATGGTGGGTCTTTGGCCGAGAATTTCGTGTTGGTTGGCTGCGATATTAGGCATATATGTCTTGGGAATTCCGCAATTCTTTGGAAAGACCGATCACTACCATCATTTGATCTGGTTTATGATGATTTTGGGGACAAGCCCGTGCGCAGATGTCCTGTCTGTTCCAGCTTTTATCAAATCGCTCCGTCAACAGAGTCAGATAAGCCCCGAGCGGTCCCGTCAGTATGCTATTCCTTTAAGATTGATCTGGATTTTGATGGGGATCATTTATTATTTTCCCGGATTTTGGAAATTTGCCAAATCGCAATGGCATTGGTTTCTTTCCAACAATCTTCAATACCAGATGTATGCCAAATGGTTTGAATTAAGCGGGTGGACGCCGGTCTTCCGGATTGACCAGCATCCCTGGCTTTGTCAGCTGGTGGGTGGTGCCACGATTATTTTTGAACTGCTATTTATTGTGGTCATTCTTATTCCTTCCATACGATGGCTGGCTGTTGTGAGCGGGTTGCTGTTTCACAATTTGACCAATGCCTTTATGGGAATCTTATTTTTGCCGTTACAAATCTGCTATGTTTCTTTTATCGATTGGGAAAGGGTTTTTGGTTGGCTAAAAAGCCGGATAGTTGGCCCGCAGGACATCGTTCGAAAAATGGAGAAGACAAATTCATCAACGGCGACGGCCGTTTCACTTAAGGGTATTACGGTCGTAGGCACACTCTTGATTGGGCTCTCAACGTTTTTTGGGCTGACGCATCAAATCAAGGCCTGGCCCTTTGCTTGTTATCCGACTTTTGCCGGATCATTGGAGCGTCCGGAAATCCAGGCCATCACTTTTGTTGGTGTTCGTAATGGCCAGGAGGAACCCATCGATGTTCAGAATGTTAAGGTGTGGATGGCGCCGCAAAGATATGCCGGCCTTATTGAGCGGATTCTTTCCCATAAGAACCAGGAGCGGAGGTTTCAGAGATTGCAGAAATTTATGGCATCGATGAAAGGTTTGGGTGTGGATATCTCATCGTACCAGTCGGTGCGTTTTTATAAATCTCTGAGAAGTACAATCCCCGAAAAATACAAAGAAGAGGCTCTTTCACAAGAACTTCTCTGTGAAGTGAAACTGTAAGCGACGATTGATTAATCGATGACGCAATCGGTCGGGTATGTTTTGGCCATGAGTTCGCTGGTTGCGGGATCGTCTTTGTACATTTTAATCAAGTAATCCATGCCGACCCGGCGGTTAAATGTGCCCAAGCTCTCGCCAGCGCGTGCGTTGGCTTTGTAGTGATTAAAAAGGTTATCAAAAACCACAACAACACTATACGGCGTAATCATACGCAGATACATCTGATCATCGCTGCCAATGATAGGGCCGCCTTGAAAACGGGCGTCTTCAGAGCCCATCAATCGCATTTGATAACGGTCCATACCGCTCCCTACAAAACCAATGGTTTTTGTTGAAGGGCGGAAGCACTGGCGTTCGCATCCCGTGACTCCGATGGATTCGGTCATATCACCCCAGCCCAGCTTATCTAGCTCATCGATGAGTTTGGGAATGAAGCGTTCAGAATCTGTGTATGTTAAGCGGCAGGTGTCTCGGCCGACGCAGGCGCCCGATAAAGTGCGCAGTTTTGAATATGGTTGACCGTTACGTTTGCCCCATCCAAAGCTGCGCAGGTCATTTTCAAAATCATGCTTGGCGGCTTCAGGGATGTTGGTAAACAGAGCATCTTGATTCGGTGTGATAAGAACGTCCACGGGATATTTGTTCACCATGGCTCGCATCATGGATTTTAATTTTCCGTTCGGGCTTTCATCCTGAATGCGGCCGGTTTCAATGAAAGCGCCGTATGACCAAAGGCCGTTGGAGGGCTGTAGGGTCCAGCCAAAATGAAGGTCGCGCGGGCCAACGTCGTAGGTGGCGTCCGGCGCATCCGGCATCCAGCCTAAGTGTTCCTTTAATTGTTCACGAAACCAGGGAATGCCTTTGGATTTGACCAAATATTTGATGCGGGCCCATTGACGATTTTGCCGGTCGCCCCACTCTTCATGGATATGGACAAGCGCATCCATCACCTTCAAAAGTCTGGCCTCATCCACGATCGCAACAGGCTGCGCCAGGCAGGCCATGGCCGGTTTGCCGTTTCGTTCGCCTTGACCGCCGCCAATATAAATTTGATAGCCGCTGATTTTGTTGTCTCTGATAACAGGGGCAACACCCATGTCATTGGTGAGCACTTCCACGCAATTTTCATTGTAAAGTTGTCCTGTTTGCGCATTGCGGTGCACAGCGGAGAATCCAATTTTGAATTTGCGGTTTAACAATTGAGGGCTGTACTGAAAGGATTCCTCAGGCTTCCGAATATTCTTAGGATCAATGGCCCAGACTTCGATGAAGGGTTCGACCGGTAGTTGAAAATAGGTGCCGGCTTTGTGTGCCCAGGCATTGCCGTTAAATACATCGGAGAAACGGGACAGCGGGCAGGCCATGACGTTGCGCGTATTGTCCCCGCAACCGTTTAAGCTATTGTAGCCTGTTTCCGCAATGGTTTTAACGATATCAATGACGCCCTTTTTGCTCACCCAATGAAACTGGATATTTTGTCGTGTGGTCAATCGGATGGAGGCTACCCCATCAGGGTCCTTGGTATATTTTTCGGAGAGATCATCAATCAGGTTCCATTGATGGCGGTTGAGCGGCCCTCCGCCCGGAATGGAGATACGGATTAAGTACATCCAATCTTTTTCAGTGCCGGTTTTCGCACGGTTAAACTCCAGATAAATGCCGTGCGATTTGGCGAGCGCCTCGGTTTCCCAAGACAAATCGGCTCGGGATTCATCATGAAATTCCTGGCGGACGTTGCCGCGGATCATGTTCGAGCCGACTTTGTTGAGTTCTTCTTTGCATAAATCGCTTTGCGGAGTCTTAAAATTGGGCGTAAACGGTCTGCGTTGAGCCATGCGGGATCCTTTAGTAGTGTTTGAAATTTGAATGTCCCTATTCTAGTCACGCGGCAAATATTGTCAAAGGATTTTCCGCCCGGTTGCTGCCTGATTTGAGACGGGAAAAATCTTTGCTTAATGAGGTGTCTTCGTGTATATTTGAGTTGCAATTTCATCGTTAAATATGAAAATTTCACCCTACTGCCCACGCCGGATTTTTCAAAAATTGGGAGTTTTTTTTCTCCTGACGGCCTTTCTATTTAATATGCTCGCTCCCGCGCAGGCGGAAAACATTTTAGGCCTTCCGGCGCCGGGCACTATGATCGATTTAAGTCCCGGATTTGTCCCGCCGTTTCTCAAAGGTCTGGTGATTCATCCTCAAAATCCTTTTCAAATTGACTTTATTGTGGATCCTGGGTTTTCCAAGCTTCAGGGG